>JAYRVB010000145.1:0-4741 GCA_041918775.1 Chitinophagales bacterium | reverse complement strand
TATCTTCTCAAATAAAACAACGCATCAGGTGATCCTCAAACTGAAAGGCAATGAGATCGCCGTTAATGCGCAAGACCTCGATTTTAGCAACGAAGCAAACGAACGCATCGACTGTGCTTACGATGGTGAGAATATGGAGATCGGCTTTAACGCCAAATTCCTGCTCGAAATGCTCAACGCCATGGATAATGAAGAAGTGCGCTTCGAACTCAGTACCCCAAATCGCGCCGGTTTACTCCTGCCAACTGAAAGTGATGGCAACGAAGACCTTCTGATGCTGGTGATGCCGGTGATGATGAATGTTTAGGGGAGATGAGAGAGATGAGAAAAGTAAGAAGGAGTTTGAGGGATGATTGGTAAAGTTGATTGGAGTGGGTTTTGATGTTGTTTTCTTTTGCATGGCGCTGGTCAATCAATTGCGTGAAAACAGCCTCCGCTTTTAGTAGCATTCATGAATAAAACTTGTAATAAAACAAAAAACCCGGCTTAGCCGGGTTTTTTGTTTTCCTTTACAGCAGGTGCTCCATTGGAGCTGAGTTCTTGCTGTAATCCAGAATGTTGTCGATCACCTGTTGTGAAGGCTGCAGTCGGATCTTATTGAGTTCGCCTTTGCTTTCCAGCAGCTGATCATAGAGTTCTTTCAACTCAAAATCGCTGCTCAGCGCCTCCTGAATGAGGCTGGCCTCCTCTGCAGAGGTTTCACCGTAGATGAACCGAACAAGATTGTCTTGCGTAACGGTTTTGATCATTCGGTATGTTTTAGGTTTAACCATAAAATTATACACCTAAAACGCCTCCCGTATCCGGCTTAGTATATCAGATCGAAATATTTTTTGTTTCCATGAGCTTCCGCAGGTTGATCAGGGCATAGCGCATGCGCCCCAGGGCTGTATTGATGTTCACCCCCGTTAACTCTGCGATCTCACGAAAGTTCATATCCATATAATGGCGCAACACCACCACCTCACGCTGTTCTTCCGGCAGATATTCCAGCAGTTTACGCACCCGGCTCGAAAACTCAGATTCCATCACACGCCCTTCCGCACCGGCCTCAGAATACTTGAGCACGCTGAAAATGTCGAAACCCTCGCGGGTGATCACTTTCGGCATGCGCTTTTCGCGACGGTAATAGTCGATACATAGATTATAAGCTACCCGGCTTATCCAGGGCAAAAATTTATTCTGCTCCTGATATTTCCCGCTCCTTAACTTGTCGATCACCTTAATGAAGGTTTCCTGCAAGAGATCCTCAGCGGTGTGGGTATCGCGAACAAAAAGATAGATGTAGGTGTAAATCCTATCTTTGTGGCGGTTGAGGAGTTCGCCAAGGGCAGATTCTTCGCCGGCAATATATAATTCTACCAGCTTGTCATCAGAAAAAGTTCTGGACTGCATACTATAAGGTTGTGCGTGAATAAAAAAATACTATTCTGTTCGCGTAGATAAGAACCTTATAGGCAGTAGTTTTGGTGAGTTATTCTATACAAATATACAGAGGATTCTGACATTTGCAAGAGGATTGAGTAATTTTTACGCTAGTTTGTTAAAAAAGTTTCAAGAAAAGCGCTTTGAAAGCAAAAAAAAACCATCAGAACGGTCATACTGACGCCATATTTATAAAAGGTGCCCGAGAGCATAACCTGAAAAATATCGATGTAAGCATACCCCGAAACCGACTCGTAGTGGTTACGGGAGTAAGCGGTTCAGGCAAATCCAGCCTTACTTTCGATACCCTCTACGCCGAAGGCCAGCGCCGATACGTGGAAAGCCTTAGTGCCTATGCCCGCCAGTTCATGAACCGCCTGGATAAGCCGGATGTCGATTATATCAAGGGTATCGCCCCGGCCATAGCCCTCGATCAGAAGGTGACCACCCGCACCACCCGAAGCACCGTGGGCACGCTGACAGAGATATACGACTACATGCGCCTGCTCTTTGCACGCATCGGGCGCACCTACAGTCCGATATCGGGTCAGGAGGTGAAAAAAGATGAGGTGAATGATGTGGTGGACTACATCTGTAGTCTTCCGGAGGATAGCAGGGTATACCTGCTCGTGGCTTTGTCAGGCGACCAGAAGCGCAAGCCTGATGAACTTGGGCGTATCTATCAGCAAAAAGGCTTCACCAGATTTTATACGGATAGTGGCATCCTCAAGATCGATGAGTTGCTCGAGAACCCAAAGGCGATCGGCCCGAAAACGCCTTTGTGGCTGTTGATCGATCGCATGGTGATGAAAAAAACAAGTGCTCCCGATACGCAGATCCCGGAGGTGGATGAGGAAACGCGTCAACGTATCGCCGACTCAGTGGATATTGCCTTTTCCGAAGGCAACGGACAATGTCTGGTGCGCACCGAAGCAGGAGAGTCGCGCAGCTTCAGCCATAATTTTGAAGCCGACGGTCTGATCTTCGAAATTCCTTCTCCGCATTTTTTTAATCAGAATAATCCTTACGGTGCATGTAAACGATGCGAAGGTTTTGGCACGGTGATCGGTATCGATCACGACCTGGTGTTTCCGGATAAATCATTGTCGATTTATCAGGGCGCAGTTGCTTGTTGGAAGGGCGAGAAAATGAAAGCATGGCAGGAAGACCTCATTCGCACAGCATCTAAATTTCATTTTCCGATACACAAACCGATCAGTCAGTTAAGTAAGGAACAATATCACCTCTTATGGACCGGTAACGAGCATTTCTGGGGATTGGACCAATTCTTTAAAATGCTGGAAGAAAATGCATATAAGATACAGTATCGGGTGATGCTTGCACGCTATCGTGGAAAAACAACCTGTCCTGAGTGTAACGGTTCACGCATACGGCAGGATGCCAATTATGTAAAGATCAATGGTCGCTCCATCGGTGAACTGGTGGATATGCAAATTGAAGACCTGGAAGTGTATATAAACAGCATTCAACTCAACGCATTTGAAACAAAGGTGGCCTCCCGATTATTGGTGGAGATCAGTAGTCGCATCACCTACATGCTTGACCTTGGATTGGGTTATCTCACACTCAACAGAAAAAGCAACACCCTGAGTGGAGGTGAAACACAACGCATCAACCTCACCAGAACCCTTGGGAGTAACCTCACATCCTCCTTATATATTCTGGATGAACCAAGTGTTGGATTGCATCCGCGCGATACCATGCGTTTGGTTACTGTATTGAAACGATTGCGCAATTTGGGCAACACCGTTGTGGTAGTGGAACATGAAGAGGAGGTGATCAGAAGTGCAGATCATATCATTGACATCGGTCCTGAGGCAGGCATACACGGAGGAAAAGTAGTGAGTGAAGGAAATATTCAGGAAATATTGGCCGATGCGAAAAGCCTCACCGGAAATTATCTCAGCGACACCAAACAAATACCACTCCCGCGCACACGCAGAAAGAGTTTTAAAAAATTACATATTCGCGGCGCGTCCATGCACAATCTGAAACATCTGGATGTGACCATTCCATTAAATAATCTCGTTGCTGTATCCGGAGTAAGTGGTAGTGGTAAAACCACACTGATCAAGCATATATTATATCCTGAACTGGTGAAGATGCTTGACGACAGTAGTGATACCGCATTTATCTCAAGAATGATCGACGGGGATGTGCGCAGCATTACGCAGGTGGAATTGGTAGATCAGGATCCGATAGGCAAATCTTCGCGCAGTAATCCGGTTACCTATGTAAAAGCATACGATGAAATTCGCGACCTGTATGCGCGCCAACCACTGTCCAAAATGCGTGGATATAAATCCGGCTTTTTCAGTTTTAATGTCGACGGCGGCAGATGCGAAACCTGTAAAGGTGAAGGGGAGATCATTGTGGAAATGCAATTCCTTGCCGACGTGCACCTGGTATGCGAAGATTGCCATGGGCACCGATTCAAGGATGAGATACTCGAAGTGCAGTACAAAGGAAAAAGCATCGCCGATCTCCTCGAGCTAAGTGTGGAAGAGGCTATTCATTTTCTTGGCGATGAAAAAGAGATCGTAAATAAGTTACAACCATTGCAGGATGTCGGACTGGGTTATGTAAAACTCGGCCAAAGCAGCAGTACCTTATCAGGTGGTGAGGCACAACGCGTAAAACTTGCCAGCTTTCTCGGAAAAGGAAAAAGTCGCGACCACGTGTTGTTCATCTTTGATGAACCTACCACCGGTCTGCACTTTCACGACATCAATAAATTAATGGATGCATTCAATGCGTTGATCGAGTGCGGGCATAGTGTGCTGGTGATCGAGCATAATCTGGAAGTGATCAAGTGCGCCGATTATCTGATCGACCTTGGTCCTGAAGGTGGCGACAAAGGTGGTTACTTATTGTATGAAGGCCCACCTGAAGGCATCAGGCAGGTGCCCCAAAGCTTCACCGGCGCTTTTCTTGCACATAAATTATAAAGAGGACAAGCTGCACATGCGCCTAAATTTTACCTTTGCTGTATGATCACTGAAATACTCATTGGCATAGCCGGTTTTTTTGCACTCATTATTGTGGTGGGTATTTTTATTCCCCGCAAATACAGTTTCCATAAAACCATTGTGATCAACGCAGATAAAAAACACATCTTCAACATCATTGACAACCTGAGTACCTGGAAAGTATGGAGTCAGTGGAGTCCGGAAAGAGACCCATCAATTGTGCTTACCTACAGTGAAGACACGCAGGGCGTGCAAAGCTGGATGGAATGGAAGGGCAAAAAGATGGGGGCAGGTAAAATGGAGATCACCACAACGGATCCATATCG
>JAYRVB010000144.1:0-3547 GCA_041918775.1 Chitinophagales bacterium | reverse complement strand
TTGTCGGGAAGTTTCGCTTCAGGTGAGCCGGCAGGGACGCAGGTGCCGGTGCTTACAGAAGAGCGCGAAGGGCAATTATACATTCAGGGACACATCATGCGTAAGACCGACCACCATAAGGCTTTTTTGGAGAACAATCGGGCGTTGATCGTGTTTACAGGTCCAAGTACATATGTGAGTGCAAGTTGGTATAGCAACCCGCAGATCGGTTCTACCTGGAATTATATGAGCATTTATGTACAGGGCACCCTCCGGTTTATGGAAGATCATGAACTCATTCATTTCATGAAAAAATTTACCTTGCATTTTGAAGGAGGTAACACCGGATCTGCAACCATCTATGATAATCTTCCCGACGAATTCCTCCGCAAAATGATGCCTGCCATTGTGGGATTCGAGCTGCGTGCAGATAAGATCGAAAATGTATTCAAACTCAGTCAGAATCGCGATGCCGCCAGCTATACCAATATCATGCGAAACCTGGAGGCACTGGGTGGTGATAGTGCTCGTGTGGCAGCAGAAATGAAAAAACGTCAAACGCAATTATTCCCTCCCGGAGTGGAATGGGATCCGTCGAAATTTGATTCCTGAATTGAAACGTATCTAAATCGCCTGTAGATGACAAATCCAGCTATCATCCAACTCCAAAGCGATCAGGTAGATGCTTTTCGATCGCTGATCACTATTTTTCACGATGTATTTGCACATACGACAGCAGTGCCTGATGATGCATATCTACGCGATCTTTTAGCCAACCCTGATTTCATGGTGTTTGTTGTAAGTGATGGCCATCAGGTTTTGGGTGGACTCACGGTATTTGTTTTGCATGGCTATTATGGTCTCAAACCACTGGCATACATATACGATGTAGGGATCACACCGACTGCACAAGGCAAAGGATATGGCAGCATGTTGATGCAGGCGGTATGCGAGCACTGTAAAGCAAATGGTTTTGAATCCGCCTATGTAGAGGCAGAGGCCGACGACAATGAGGCCATCGCCTTCTATCGGAAAACCGCTCCCGGTTCAGAGATGCCGGCTTTGCATTTTAATTATCCATTGGATTAACATGCTTACAACATTGTACTTTTGTAAGTTTCGGGAAATACCTGAATCTATTGAAAACAAAACATTTATGCATAGAGGGGTGCTGCCCATTAAGTAAGCCGGAATCGCCCGAATTTTGGAAAAACCCGAATAAAAAATGAGAACCAGCATATTCATAATCATAGTTGCGAGCTTTTTACAATGCACCCCTCAGGCGAGCCGACAGGGAAAGGGGCAGGATATCTATACTTCAAAAAATCTCATCATCACCCAGGTATCCGACAACGCGTTTATACACATCACCTTTTTGCAAACAGAAGACTTTGGTCTCGTACCATGCAATGGGATGTTGGTGAGACAAGGAGATGAGGTAGTCGTGTTTGATACCCCAAATGACGATAGCACCTCTGTAGAACTGATCCAATGGATACGAACTACATTACAATGCAGCATTATTGCCGTGGTGCCTACACATTTTCATAACGATTGTCTGGGGGGATTGAAGGCATTTCACGATGCCGGAATTCCTTCATATGCACATGAAAAAACACTGACACTTTCTGCTCAGCATGACTATGCTATACCCATGCATGGCTTTGTCGATTCTATGCGATTTCCATTGGCTTATAGTTATGTGGTGGCCGCCTATTTAGGGGAAGGGCACACAGTAGATAATACGGTAGGATATTTTCCATCGGAAAAAGTTTTATTTGGTGGTTGCCTGGTTAAGGAACTAAATGCCACAAAAGGGTATTTAGGAGATGCAAACCTGCAAGCCTGGTCGTCGACAGTCGAACAAGTGAAAAAGGCCTTTCCGGAGGCTGAGATCATAATTCCCGGTCACGGAGCACATGGCGATACAAGTTTGCTCAATTACACCATTCAGCTATTTGAAACTGATTAATTTAATGGCGCATTAACTTAACGCCCTGACACATGCATATCGGAAAAAACTACACATTTAAAGAGGTCATCCTCTGGACCAGAAGGGATATTTTTTTGCTACTTGTACTGGCAACCATTCCCACGCTTGCCTATCAAATGTTTGGCTGGCATTGGATGATATTGCCCTGGTTGCCCATAGCGCTTTTAGGTACAGCGGTTGCCTTTGTGATCGGTTTTAAAAACAATGCCTCCTACGACAGATTATGGGAAGCACGGCGCATCTGGGGTGCTATTACCAATAATAGTCGCAGCTGGGGCATCATGGTAAAAGATTATGTTACGGCGCGCCATGCCAAACAAACCATTACCGATACTGAATTACACAGGATACATCTCACACTGTATAAACGTCATATTGCCTGGCTAACCGCCTTGCGCTATCAGCTGAGAGAGCCAAAGAATTGGGAGTCGATCAATTTACCACATAACAGAGAGTACCGCAACACCTGGTTTCGGGTAGAGGAGCAGGATAATTCTTTGCAAGAAGCGATCAAACCTTACCTATCGGAGGAAGAGTTTGCGCTTGTAATGACCAAAACAAATAAAGCAGCGCAAATAATAGCCTAGCAATCAAAACACCTCGAACAATTATTATCTCAGGGACTCATTGAAGATTTCAGGCATATGGAACTTGAGAAAATGATCGTAGAACTGATCAACCAACAGGGTGCCAGTGAACGCATCAAAGGATTTCCGTATCCGCGACAGTTTGCGAGTTTGAATACCTGGTTCATTAAAATATTTGTAACGTTGTTACCTTTTGGTATGCTCCAGGAATTTGCCAAATTCGGTGAGGGTTTGGTGTGGATGACCATACCGTTTTCTGTACTTTCAGGTTGGATATTCACTACGATGGAGCGCATTGGCGAAACAAGTGAGAATCCGTTTGAAGGCAGCGCGAATGATGTGCCCATTACTACCATTGCGCGCAATATTGAGATTGATATGATGGAGATGTTGCATGTAGACCATCAGTTGAAACCTGTAGCAGTGCAAAATAATATCCTGGTGTAGGTTTTTGGGTTTTGCCGTATGTAGTTGCATTTATCATAGTTTGTGTATACACTACAAAGGCATTCTGAATTTGAATATACCAATGCTATGGCTTATATTTGATCAAACCGGAGTGTAGGGCATTCGAGTATTGGTGAAGTCCGGTTTCGTTTAAACCGTATTATTCATTTATTTTATCTTTTGGCTTAAATTTCAGAAACAGTATGGCATCAAGCATAATAATTTCTTTTATTATTTTATTATTGCTGGCATACATTTTTGAAATCACCACCGCTAAAGTTAAAATTCCGCCGGTAATTCTTCTTTTGGCGTTAGGGTTTACGGTGAAAATAATTTCCATTTATGCACATATTTCTATTCCGGATATTAGTCCGATATTACCTGTATTAGGTACCGTGGGATTGATATTGATCGTGCTGGAAGGCTCTTTGGAATTGGAAATGCACCGGTCGAAACTTCCACTCATTCTTAAGTCGTTGGTCATTTCGTTGCTGCCTATACTCGGTATCAGTTTTGGTATAGCCTGGTATTTAATGGTATT
>JAYRVB010000143.1:0-3876 GCA_041918775.1 Chitinophagales bacterium | reverse complement strand
TCATCCCATCAGCACATCATCCACTTTCCTGATTTATCTTTGCGCTCCAAACCAAAGCTGACTTGGCTTTGTTAACAGGCATAGATGAATACGTTTTCTTACATCGCAAACGCTGAACCGGCCTATATAGAAGCACTTTATCGGTCGTTTCAGGCAAATCCGGATAGTATCGACAATGAATGGCGGAAGTTTTTTGAAGGATTTGACTTTGCACAGGCCAATTTCGATACAAAACCTTCAGAATCAATAGGTTCTGAGTCGCTGACCAACGAATTTCGCACCTTCGCCCTCATTGCCGCGTATCGGGAAAAGGGCCATCTCATCGCCACTACCAACCCCCTTCGCCCCCGAAAAGACCGTCATGCGAACCTGAAACCGGAGCATTTTGGCTTCACTGAGGCCGATTTAAGCAAAAAAATGGCTGCCGGTCAGTTTGTCGGGATGCAAAATGCCACTCTGGAAGCCATAATTGGCCATTTAGAGGCCTGCTATTGCAAAAACCTGGGCTTTGAGTATGATTATATCATTGATCCGGCCGAAAAATTGTGGTTTCAGGAACAAATAGAGTCAAAAGCCGGGAAGTTCGGGTTCTCCATTGACAAGAAAAAACGCATTCTGTCGAAATTGAACGAAACAGTCGTTTTCGAACAATTCCTCGACAAAAAATATATCGGACAAAAACGATTTTCACTCGAAGGGGGTGAAGGTACCATCCCTGCACTCGATGCCATCATTAATGCCGGTGCTGAAGCAGGTGTGGAAGAATTTGTTTTTGCTATGGCGCATCGCGGACGTTTGAATGTGCTTGCAAACATCCTGGGCAAAACATACGAGCAGATATTTAATGAGTTTGAAGGTAATGCCATTCCGGATACCACCATGGGTGATGGTGATGTGAAATATCATCTCGGTTATTCATCTCAGGTAAATTCGCTGAGTGGTAAAACCGTGCACTTAAAACTCACCCCCAATCCATCTCATCTCGAAGCCGTTAATCCTGTTTTACAAGGTTTTGTACGCGCGAAATCGGATGTGTTGTATAATGAGGATGAAGATCGCATAATGCCTGTCTGTATTCATGGTGATGCGGCCATTGCCGGACAAGGTGTGGTGTATGAAGTGTTGCAGATGAGCAAACTCAATGGATACAAAGTGGGGGGTACGATTCATTTTGTGATAAATAATCAAATCGGATTTACTACGGGTTTTGATGACGCGCGCTCCAGTAATTATTGCACAAGCTATGCTGCTACCGTTCAGGCGCCAGTGATCCATGTGAATGGGGATGATGCAGAAGCAGTAGTTTTTGCCTGTGAATTAGCCGTGGCATACCGACAGCAATTCAATAAAGATGTGTTTGTGGATATGGTATGTTATCGCAAACACGGACATAATGAAGGCGATGATCCGAAATACACACAACCTACTTTATACAAAGTAATTGAAGCGAAAAAGAATCCACGCGAAATATACGTACAGAAATTATTGGCTAGCGATGACATCGATCGTGAGTTGGCCAGCAGCATGGAGCAGGAATTCTGGAATGTATTGCAACAGCGTTTGGATGCGATCAAACAAAACCGACTTCCCTATCAATACCAGGCACCTGAAGAAGCATGGCGTAAATTGAAGAAGGTGGTGGATGTAGATACTGATTTTGCTACAAAACCGAACACAAAGGTGTCCGCGAAGAATATTCAAACTATACTGGATAAGCTGTTTGAAACACCGGAAGGGTTTGTCAAACTGAAGAAGATCGACAAGCTGTTTGAAGCCAATAAAAAATTGCTCGCCGAAGGCCGCATCGACTGGGCATTGGGTGAATTAATGGCCTACGGTTCAATTTTATTGGATGGCAGAGATGTGCGCATGAGTGGCCAGGATGTGCGTCGCGGAACATTTAGTCACCGGCATGCCGTGTTGCGCGATGAGCTGAATAATGCAGAATATATCCGCCTCAATCATATCAGCGACAAGCAAGGGAAATTCCGCATCTTCAATTCACTGCTCAGTGAATTCGGTGTTTTGGGATTTGAATTCGGATATAGTCTCGCTTCACCTGATCACCTCGTAATATGGGAAGCGCAGTTTGGTGATTTTAATAATGGTGCACAAACCATTATCGATCAGTTTATTGCGGCGTCTGTCAGCAAATGGCAACGTATGAGCGGTTTGGTGATGTTATTGCCACATGGCTATGAAGGTCAGGGCCCCGAACACAGCAGTGCGCGATTGGAACGTTTTCTGCAATTGTGTGCAGAAGGCAATATGATCGTGACGAATATCACCACACCTGCAAACTTCTTCCATGCACTTCGTCGGCAGTTGGCATTTGATTTCCGCAGGCCGATGATCAATATGAGCCCGAAAAGTTTATTGCGTCACCCGATGGCGCAATCACCATTGAAGGCGTTGTCAGAAGGGCATTTTGAAGAAGTGATCGCAGATATCATTGACCCGAAAAATGTGCAGCGTGTGGTATTGTGCAGTGGTAAAATATATTACGACCTGTTGGATTACCGATTAAAAAATAATCGAAACGATGTAGCGCTTATTCGCATTGAGCAGTTATATCCTTTTCCGGAACAGCAATTAAATGCTATTTTACTGCTGTATCCAAAAGCGTCTGTGTATTGGGCGCAAGAGGAGCCGCGCAATATGGGTGCCTGGTATTTCATCCAGGAAATGATGGGCAAAAAGATCAGCGATGTGTATGCCCGCAAATCCAGCGCCTCACCTGCAACAGGATTTGCAAAAGTGCACGCGCGCGAACAGCAGGAAATTATTGAACAAGCATTTGGAACCTTAAACGCATAATCATGATCATCTCCCTTAAAGTGCCAACTATCGGTGAATCCATAAATGAAGTAACCCTTTCGCGCTGGTTAGTGCAGGATGGTGATGTGGTGGCGTTGGATCAATCGCTCTGCGAATTTGAAAGCGATAAAGCAACGCTCGAATTTCCGGCAGAGAAGGCAGGAAAAATAAAGATCATTGCCAAAGAAGGTGCAGATCTGAAAATCGGTGATGAAATAGCGACACTGGATACTTCTGTTGCTCCGGCAGCAAAAACCGAAGAAAAACCTGTGCAAGTAACTACCCCGGAAGAAAAAGTTGAGGAAGCAAAAAAGCCTGTTGAACAACCGGTGCATATTACACCATTGGCAGAAAAAATCGCTGCTGATAACAAGGTAGATATTGCCATGGTAAGTGGAACAGGTGCAGGTGGCAGAGTAACAAAGGATGATGTGTTGCGCTTTATCAAAGAAGGCGCGAGTCCGAAGGAAATTGTTGCTGCCCGCAAAACAAATAGTCGCGGTCAACGTCAGGAAAAGGTAAGTAAACTGCGCAAAACCATTGCGAAACGATTGGTTGCCGTAAAGAATGAAACGGCCATGCTCACTACATTTAATGAAGTAGACATGAGCGCAGTAATGGCTGTGCGCGAAAAATATAAAGCAGCATTTGAAAAGAAATACGGCGTGGGTTTGGGCTTCATGAGTTTCTTTGTGCGCGCCTGTTGCAATGCCTTGCAGGAATTTCCTGCAGTGAATGCCTACTTCAATGAAGAGCAGGTAACCTATAATGATTTTTGTGATGTCTCCATTGCGGTTTCCACGCCAAAAGGATTAGTAGTGCCTGTATTGCGCAATGCCGAATCCATGGGCATAGCAGATATCGAATTAAAAATAAAGGAGCTCGCCACCAAAGGTCGTGAAGGTACGCTCGCACTTGAGGAAATGCAGGGTGGCACATTCACTATTACAAATGGTGGTGTATTCGGCTCATTGATGAGTACGCCCATCATAAACGCACCACAAAGCGCCATCCTCGGCATGCATAAAATTCAGGAGCGACCAATTGCATTAAACGGAC
>JAYRVB010000142.1:0-7752 GCA_041918775.1 Chitinophagales bacterium | reverse complement strand
TTCAGGAGCGGCCGATAGCTTTAAATGGACAAGTAGTTATTCGCCCAATGATGTATCTCGCCCTCAGCTACGATCACCGCATCATCGACGGCAAAGAAAGCGTAAGCTTCCTCGTTCGCGTAAAAGAGCAACTCGAAAAACCTGAACAGTTATTGTTTGGTGCGGATCCGGTTTCTTTGTTACTGGATATTTGAGAAGGAACACGGATAGAACGGATAATGCGGATCCCGATAGCAATCGGGACAGATATGTGTAAACCTGTTTAACCCCTGTTCCTTTTCAGTCAGGCAGTTTGAGTTAGCTTATGACGCGGACTGAGATTACTTTAATTTATTTTTCGAGACTTTTTCTGGCTAAAAACGCGAGGGTTTTGTTCAGTGTGGATTGTAGTTCGTTGAATTTCGATTTGGAGACCAGATAATTTATTGTAAAAATAATGGTAAACATGGCGGTTAAACCCAATAATACAGTGCTGTTGCTTCTGGTCATGTTAAAAAACCAGGCATACATGGCCAAAAAAATGACAAGGAAAAAATATATGGGTAGCATGTTCATTTGGATAATAACACGAATGAAAATCGAATTACCTGAAAAGTAAAACTCACCGTTTGCATGTATGTATTCAGCAGATCTGCCATGCATGAGCCTGACGTTGAAATTTTTATTACCTACCTCGCCATATAGCTCATGAAGCTTATACTTTGTTAAGTATGGGAAAATTGGCCTGTGTGGGGCAATGTTGTGCCTGAGCATGGATATGAACTCGTCCGGATTACAGGGTAATTCCAGGGAATACTGTTTGTAAAAACCCAATCGCTGCTGTAAAGTCTTCATGTGGGAAATGCCAAAGTGATTTTAGTGGTATTCAAATTTAGGTAAAAGCGATAAATGATCTATGGGAGTGTTGTATGATTGGTCAACTTCTTGTAATTGGGTGCAAGGTTACTTGAGTGGTGATAATGTTTATTGAAGTTTGAGAAAAGGAACACGGATAGAACGGATAAAGCGGATCCCGATAGCAATCGGGACAGATTAACGCAGATCTGTCCCGATTGCTATCGGGATCCGTTTAACCCGTGTTCCCTTTACCCACCACAAGCCGAACGGGTAAAGCCTTATCTTTGCACCATGTCCGATCCAACATCATCCTCGCGCAAACACGACCATATCGAACTGGCCTTTAAAAGTCAGCTGGCCGCCGATGCCAACGATGAGCGTTTTTACTATGAGCCGATGTTGGGCTATCACCGACAGGAGATCGATCTTTCCCGCAGTTTCCTGGGGAAACACCTGCAGGTGCCTCTCTGGATCAGTAGCATGACCGGTGGCACCGAACAAGCAGGCACCATCAATCAGCGCCTGGCGGAGGCTTGCGCTGAGTTTGGACTGGGAATGGGCCTCGGTTCTTGCCGCAAGCTGCTGTATGACGATACCTGGTTCAACGACTTTAACCTCCGACCCATACTGGGCCCCGACAGGCCATTTTTCGCCAATCTGGGCATTGCGCAGGTGGAAAATCTCCTGGCTGCGGGCAAAACCGACCTCATCCATGCCCTGGTTGCCCGTTTACAGGCCGATGGCTTGATTCTCCATATCAACCCACTCCAGGAGTGGTTCCAGCCGGAGGGCGACAGATTCGCTCGACCGCCCCTCGAAACCCTGCAGGAATTGTTGGAAGTGGTTGATTATCAGATAATTGTGAAAGAAGTAGGGCAGGGTATGGGTCCCGGTAGTTTGCGCGCACTCTTGCAAATGCCGATTGCCGCCCTCGATTTCGGGGCCTTTGGGGGTACAAACTTTTCCCGCCTTGAATTGTTAAGAGATAAGCGCGAATCGTCAGCTTTGTTTGCCGACCTCGCCCATATAGGCCACACCGCAGCGGAAATGACCGGATTTGTAACAGAAGCAGTGGCAGAATTGGGCGATAAGGTGCAATGCCGGGAGGTGATCGTAAGCGGTGGTATCCGTAACTTCCTCGATGGATACTGGTGCATGGAAAAACTCCCGCTCAACAGCATCTACGGTCAGGGCTCAGGATTCCTAAAATACGCACAACAAAGCCCCGAAGCGTTGAAAACATACATCGAGAGTCAGAAACAAGGGTTAATTTTGTGCAAACAGTATCTTAAACTAAAATAATTAGCAAATTAGCAAATTAGCAAGTTAGCAAATTAGCAAGTTAGCAAATTAGCAAGTTAGCAAATCAGCAAATGAATGCATAAGTTAGAGTTGTAAAGGCGGGTAAGTACTTTAATAAAATATGAGCAACCTAACATGATTACATTGCATTCGCACCTGAACACTTGAACACCCGAACACTCGAACACAATAATCCATGTCCAAAATAAAAGGCTTTTCCAAACTCAGTAAGACAGAAAAGATCACCTGGTTGGCGAAGCACTTCCTTACCAGTAATCCTTTGGATATTGCGCGTGAATTTTCGAGCTATATGCACTCGAATGCAGAGATGCAAAAAGTGTTTGATGGCATTTCTGAAAATACACTCACCAATTTTTATCTCCCTTATGGTGTAGCGCCCAACTTTGTGATCAATGGTCGCACCTATGTGGTGCCGATGGTCATTGAAGAAAGTTCAGTAGTTGCTGCTGCTGCTGCCGGAGCAAAATACTGGAGTGAGCGCGGCGGCTTTCATGCTGAGGTGATCTCTACCACCAAAGTGGGACATGTGCACTTTTTATGGAGAGGGGATGCCGATAAGCTCATCACTGTTTTTGAAGAGGAACTCAAGGATGCACTCATCGCTGAAGTGCAGCATCTGACTGCCAATATGGAAGCGCGCGGCGGCGGATTGAAAAGTCTGGAACTGATCGATTGCACCGACCTCGAACCTGAATACTATCAACTGAAAGCCACATTCGAAACCATGGATGCCATGGGTGCGAATTTTATTAATTCGGTGTTGGAAGCATTTGCGGAAGGACTGACTGAAGAAGTAAAAAATAATAAAGCATTCACCGGCGCTGAAAAGCAGGTGGAAGTGGTGATGAGCATACTCAGCAACTTCACACCGGAATGTCTCGTGAAGGCCTGGGTAGAATGTAAAGTGAGCGACCTCGGCGAATTTCCGGAAGCGCAATTGAACGCACAGCAATTTGCCCGAAAATTCAGCACTGCTGTGCGCATTGCGAAAGCAGATCCATATCGCGCAACTACACATAACAAAGGAATATTTAATGGTATCGATGCCGTGGTTTTGGCTACCGGCAACGACTTCCGTGCTATCGAAGCCTGCGGTCATGCCTTTGCTGCACGTAATGGTAAATATGAAAGTTTATCTGAATGCGTGATTGAAGGTGATACCTTTACATTCAGTATTACCATTCCACTGGCTGTTGGTACAGTAGGTGGATTAACCAAATTGCATCCACTTGCAAAGCGTTCATTGGAAATTCTCGGCAATCCAAGTGCAAGAGAATTAATGATGATCATCGCTACCGTTGGTCTGGCACAAAATTTTTCAGCTGTGCGCGCTTTGGTAACCTCCGGTATTCAAAAAGGACACATGAAAATGCACCTGACCAATATTCTGCGTCACTTTGGTGCAACAGATACAGAAATTCAGGTAGCAACTGCCTACTTCGCAGACAAAACCGTTTCTTTCAGTTCTGTGCGCGAATTCCTGAATAACTATCGCGGAAATCTTGCTACAGGCAAGTGATGCGGATCGTGAAAGTTGAGTGCCCTTGCATTTCTTCGCGCCTTCGCTTCTTTGCGCCTTCGCGTGAAAAAAGGTGAGTGAATCGTCAATCGTGATTCAAGATACGATTAAGATTTAACCCTCAACCCCCAACTTTCAACCCTCAACTCCCAACCCTCAACCTTCAACCCCCAACCCCTATCTTTGCACTACGATGCAACAAGAATTCTACGCGCATGGAAAACTCCTGATTACGGGAGAGTATCTCATCCTGCAAGGTGCAATGGGTTTGGCGATGCCTACACGGTTTGGACAGCGCATGTTGGTTGAACAAAGCGACAACTCTGAACACAGTATTCATTGGAAAAGCTTTACAGACACCAACACGCTGTGGCTGGATGTGCAATTCAATGCAAATGATCTGCAGGTAAAAACAAGTACTGCAGGCACCAAAGAAGAGATAAGTCTGTTACAACAAATCTTGCGACAGGTACGCACACAAAATCCGGAATATCTGAAAGGGCAGGGTGCTGTTACCATTAATAATCACCTTGAATTTCCACGCGATTGGGGACTGGGTAGTTCATCTACATTATTATTTAACATTGCCCGTCACGCGAAAGTGGATGCCTTTGCACTCAATGCTGCAATTTTTAAAGGCAGTGGTTACGATATTGCCTGTGCAGGAGCAAAATGGCCCATATTATATAAACTCGATGATGAAGGCAGCGTATATGATACCGTGCATTTTATGCCCCCCGCACCGGAGCAATTATTGTTTGTGCACCTCGGCAACAAACAAAATTCGCGTGTAGCGGTTGATGCATTCATGGCGCAGGGAAAAGCATATACCGAAGAAATAGAAACCATTTCAGAAATTTCAGAGGCCTTATTGTTTTGCGATGATCCCGCTGATTTCATTCAGCTCCTCGACGAACACGAAGAGGTGATGCAATACGTACTGCAGGAAGAAAAAATAAAATCCGCCCGCTTTTCCGACTTCCCCGGCAGCATAAAATCCCTCGGCGCCTGGGGCGGAGATTTCATCCTCGCCGCTGCCGACATGGACAATGCAGACCTCAAAAAATATTTCACCAACAAAGGCTTCACCACCCAAATCGATTATTTAGACATAATGCTAAAATAATTCACCCACTGACCCACTCACCCACTCACTCATATGCAATTTACCTGGAAATCTCCCTCAAACATAGCCCTCATCAAATACTGGGGCAAACACGACCGGCAATTACCAAACAATGCCAGTCTCTCGCTCACTTTGCGTGAAGCACATACCATCACTTCGCTCAAGTTACAGAAAAAGCGCACGAAGAAAAATATCGAACTGGATTTCACCTTTGCCGGTGCGCGCAATGAAAAATTCGCTGAAAAACTCACAGCGTTTTTAGCGACACTAACCACAGACATGCCCTGGCTCACCAAAAACAGATTGGTGTTGCAGAGCGATAATTCATTTCCACATTCAGCAGGCATCGCCAGTTCTGCATCTGCCATGAGTGCCCTCGCTTTGTGTTTGATGAGTGTGCAACGCATACAAACAGGAAAGTATGCCGACGACGCTTCCTTCTTGCAGATGGCTAGTCACTACGCCCGGCTGGGCAGTGGCAGTGCGGCACGCAGCGTATATCCTGAATTTACCGTTTGGGGAAAAACCACCGCTGTTAAAGGCAGCAGCGATGCATATGCATTGCCTTTTCCCGCACACTACCATCCCGATTTCAATGAGTTGCAGGATAGTATCCTGATCGTAAGCGATCAGGAAAAATCCGTAAGCAGCAGAGCAGGTCACGCACTGATGGATGGACATCCGATGGCGGCGCAACGATATAAAAATGCACAGCGTCGATTAAAAGACCTGCTGCAGGCATTGACGCATGCCGATTGGTCGCTGTTCTGCAAGACCGTTGAAACCGAAGCTCTGGAATTACATGCATTAATGATGACCAGCGATCCTACTTTTATCTTAATGCACCCGAATACACTGGCCATTATTGACCGCATTCGTTTCTTCCGCGCACAAACAGGAATTCCTGTATGCTTTACGCTTGATGCCGGACCAAATGTGCATCTGCTCTATCCATACTTTGCTAAAAAAGAAGTGCGTAATTTTATCCAATCGGAGTTATTGAAATTTTGTCACAAAAAATCAGTGATATACGATCAAATGGGTGATGGTCCATCCATGATGTTGTAATATGCGCGATCTGTATCCTTCCAAACTCATGCTCTTTGGCGAATATGCCGTAATTGCCGGTGGCGAAGGACTCGCTGTGCCCTGGGATGATTTTTATGCGCAGTGGATAGAAGAAAGCGAAACGGAATCTACATTCAAACCACATCTGCTTCGCTTTTGCGAATGGTTGCGATCAGAAAAGTTTGTACCCATGCTGGATGTGGATCAGTTCATGGACGACCTGCATCACGGACTGGATATCGAAAGCAATATCCCTATCGGTTATGGTGTTGGCAGCTCTGGTGCAGTAGTAGCTGCGGTGTATGATCGTTATGCACGCGATAAATCCGGCGATCATGATCTGCCGGCACTTAAGCAACGCCTGGCCTCCATGGAAAATTTCTTCCACGCAAAAAGTTCAGGCCTCGATCCGCTGGTGTGTTATTTGCAGGAAGCGATTCATATCACACCGGAAGCCATTCACGTAGTGCAATTACCGCAAAATGTTGAAGAGCTACCCATGCGCCTCCTCGACTGCGGGTATGCACGCGCTACACATGCATTGGTGAATACCTTCGGCAAACTTATGGAGCGCGCCGATTTCAAAGTGGCCATGCAGGATTATATCCAATACAGCAATGCCTGTATTCGCGATGTATTACAAAACGATATGTCGCAATTCATGCAACACGTGCGCGCGGTGAGCGACTGGCAATGGCATTATTTTGATTTTGCCATCCCCGAACAATTGCGCAAAGAATGGCACGACGCCCTGCGCACCGAAAACGCAGCCTACAAACTATGCGGCGCCGGCGGCGGCGGCTTCATGCTGATATTTCACACCACCTCATAAATTACATTCCTTCGCGTCTTCGCGCCTTCGCGTGAAACCTAAATCTTTATTCGTGCCCATTCGTGCATTCGTGGCATCCTACCTTCTCGAGCACCCAATCCCTTTATTCGTGTCTATTCGTGCATTCGTGGCATCCCACCTTCGCGCCTTCGCCTCTTCGCGCCTTCGCGTGAAAACCTCTAACGAATCAGTAACAATTCACATCAACATCCACTCACTTCGTTTCCAACACAGTATACACCGGCAAGTGATCAGAAAATCCCCCATACCATTTTGTCCCGCTATACGTGCGATTTGGTGATTCACCATACGAAGGATGCACAAATAACATCCAATCTTTGCGGATCCAGGTAGTGGCATCAGGTAAAACCTCAGCACCTTTATTATTCAACAAATTCGCACTCACGATCATTTGATCAAGCGCCTGCCAGTTGCCTTTATAATTGTAAGAACCCTTACCCGTTTGCTGATCATTGGCCGACAAATTCACCAACATATCCGCAGCATATTGATCAGCTTCCGGCACAGCGCCAAGTATCGTAGAAATGCTTTTATCAAACGGCGTATCATTAAAATCACCCATGATAATAATGTGTGGATCTTTTATATCCGCACGCACAGAATCAACTGCACGTTTCAATGTTTCCGCAGCCACACCCCGCTTCCACGCACTGGCCTCTTCCCCTTCCGATCTGCTGGGCCAATGATTCACAAAAAATTGCAACACATCATCAGAACCACGCACTGTTCCCGCAACTGCAAGAATATCGCGCGTATGATCAATCGAATCGCCTTGCTTTAATACCACAGGAATCGCCTTGCTGGTTTTCAGATTGAATAATTTTTCATTGTATAACAAGGCCACGTCAATACCACGCTCATCAGGCGAATCAAAATGTACATAGGCATAATGCCCGTTTTGTAAAGCAGGCTCCCGGATCAGATCATCAAGCACAGAAGCATTTTCCACTTCACACAACCCCACGATCATCGGCAAACCTCCCGTGCCCTCACTGATCACACGCGCAAGCTGCGATAATTTGTTTT
>JAYRVB010000141.1:0-2209 GCA_041918775.1 Chitinophagales bacterium | reverse complement strand
ATGATATCATCTTCCACGCGTTGCGAACCGGGGCGGAATACGTTTAGTTTTTTATGGTATAAAGAATACACACCTTTGAAATAGGTGCCCATGTTAATGGGCCAGGATAGCGGTCGTACTTTGATCTTCAGTTTTTCTTCCAATTCATCCAACAGATCAAAAGGATCTTTACCATCGCGATCCATTTTATTGATGAAGATGATCACCGGCGTGTTGCGCATGCGACAAACTTCCATCAAACGCTCTGTTTGCTCTTCTACGCCCTTCACGCAATCCACAACCAGAATAACCGAGTCTACTGCGGTGAGCGTACGGTAAGTGTCTTCGGCAAAATCCTTGTGACCGGGTGTATCCAGCAAGTTGATCATGTTGCCCTGATACTCGAAGCTCATCACGGAAGTAGCTACTGAGATACCACGCTGACGTTCGATCTCCATAAAATCGCTCGTAGCAGATTTTTTGATCTTATTGCTTTTTACGGCTCCGGCCACCTGGATGGCACCACCATACAAAAGGAACTTCTCTGTCAGGGTTGTTTTACCTGCATCGGGGTGACTGATAATGGCAAATGTTCGCCTGCGTTGTATTTCTGATTGAATGCGCATGGTATGAAAACGGGTGCAAAGATACCAATTCGCAGGCAGAGCTCCTCGGTGCGAAAACTCCTGAAAAAGTTGTATAGTTGCATCGAGTATGGCACAAAAGGGACTTTGGGACTATGTATTTGTAGGTATACAATTACTATTGCTGGCGATTTATGCCTGGCATAGTGACCAAGCCTCGCTGCAATGGCATTTGCCTGGTCAGATCGGTGGTTGGATGCTGGGCGGCCTGGGTTTTTTGCTCATTTTGTGGGCAGCCTGGCAAATCCGACGCAAGGTGACCATGTTCCCTACACCAATGGAAGGTGCGGGCCTGATGCGCACGGGTGCGTTTCGCCTTATACGTCATCCCATTTATTCAGGGATATTGCTGATGGCATTTGGAGGAGCCTGGGCAAGCGCTGATGGCTGGCGATTTATCATAACCGGCGCTTTGTATCTGCTTTTTTACTTTAAATCCAATTACGAAGAACAAAGACTTATAGCCGTGTTTCCGGAATACCGCGAGTATATGCAGCATACCGGAAAATTTATTCCAACAAAATTCAGGTAAACATTATGGAGTCACATCACCACAACCCGTTTGCGAGTAAACCGGCTCGACTATTATTGATACTCGGGGTGTTTTTTGTTGCGAATGCACTGATCGCAGAATTTATTGGGGTGAAAATTTTTGCCCTCGAAGATAGTTTTGGCTGGAAACCATTCAACTGGAATTTATTTGGAGAAACAGGCTCGCTGAATTTCACCGTAGGGGTCATTCTTTGGCCTTTTGTTTTCATCATGACTGATATTATTAATGAGTATTTCGGGATGAAGGGTGTACGGAGATTGAGTTATTTAGCCATAACGTTTATATTATACGCTTTTGGTATTGTGTATATAGCGATTCAATTGGCGCCCGCTGCTTTTTGGCCTGCATCCGCCACAGAGCAAGGTGTGCCTGATATGCAACTCGCGTATGCCGCCATTTTTGGTCAGGGTATGTGGATCATTGCAGGAAGTGTTGTGGCTTTTTTACTCGGACAATTAATAGATGTATTCGTTTTTCACCGAATCAAGAAAATTACAGGTGAGCGATCTATTTGGATGCGTGCCACAGGTTCAACAGCGATATCGCAGATCATTGATAGTCTGGTTGTGTTGTATATCGCTTTTGTGATCGGTCCTGCACAATGGAGTGTGCAATTATGGCTGGCAGTGGCAACGGTAAATTATTGCTATAAAATTTTAGCAGCCATTGCCTTAACACCGGTTTTATATTGGGTGCATGCAGCCATCGACAGATTTTTAGGGCCTGAGTTGAGTGAACGCATGCGCAAGCACGCCATGGAAAATTAACGGATCACAGGAAGTACGGTGGTGCCGGTATCTGCAGAAAGTTTTAAAATGAATTGGTGCAATTGCATGCTTTCTTTCATACACATGATCACCTCATCCACATCCTGAGGGTCATTGGCGAATTGCAATTCTTTCAGACGAGTTTCAAAGTCATACTTCATGCGCAATATCTTTTTCAGTTTGAGTAGAGAGATCTCTTTTACGATATCTTTCCTTGCCAAAAACTGTTTATCCGTAATGGGCACATCATGCATTTTTTCCCAATT
>JAYRVB010000140.1:0-10574 GCA_041918775.1 Chitinophagales bacterium | reverse complement strand
GTATCTCCGCGCTGCACCGAGGCAACCAGCGTGGCACTGTATACCGGAATAGCGCCGGTGGCATCCTGTATATAGCGAATACTACCTAGTTCTGATCCGTTCAGTGCAATACCTCTTACCGTTACGGAAGTGCCCAGCGGTTGTAAACGCGCTTCGGCAATAGACATTTGAGCCTGGAGCTTGCTGATCACCATGATGATGGCAAACAGCGCGATGAGTGTACGTTTCATTTTTTCTATAAAAAAGCCGTCAAAGATACCGAAATTGAGTGGTCTTCATGGTTAAGGGTGCGTCAATTCCCTGTTAGGAAATTTCCGCATATAGTACAGGCCAGCTGGGAGCGGCGTCCATAGATATTGGTGCAACGGCCAACTCAAGCAGGTAGCGACCATCGGCTATGGCCTCAGGCACATAAATAAGCTCTGTGATCGTGCACTGCGTTCTTGGCGATTCCGGATAATGCCAGAAGGCCTTGTGCGCCGCCAGTGCGCCGCCATCCTCTTCGCGATCAAGAGAGGGGAGGTCAACCAAAATATGTTCAATATGGGCTTCGCGAAGTTGTTGGCACAAGGTAGCTGAAATATAGGGGGGATTGGTGCCGCTATAGTGCTTAACTTTTTTATCTGTTGCATTGGGTAGTGTGCGTATGATCAGTGCTTCTGTGCCCGGCAGCAGAAAGGGGGTCACAGATTCCGGCATTACAACACTATCTCCGTCGGGCATCACCGAAGGGGAAACGCTGATCACCTGAGCGAGAAAATGACGGCGCTGTAAAACATCTGTGATCGTAAAGGGGAGGTCGGCAATATGGCGCAAACACTCCGTATGCGTGCCATTGCCATGTGGATTCAAATGCACATTATAGTAGTTTACCGGACTGCCTTTGGTCACATCCCCAATAAAAGTGCCCATCACTACCGGTTCTGCCTGAAAGGGTGGTGCGTAATAACAATTGACCTGCTCACCCGGGTGCAGGGGAATAGCGATGGAGAGTGGCTTCGACAGATCGAAAAAGGATTGCTGCAATTGGATGCGCATGCGCGTGGTTTGGTGCTAAAAATACGATTTGTTGACTTTTTACCTGTTGTTGGTCGATGCAGAGGCGCTGCTCGTCGCTACAGGGTTGACGCAAAGGGCGAATTGCGTAGTTTTGCACCCTGTCCATATGCCATCTGTAGCCTTCTATACACTAGGGTGCAAACTCAACTATTCTGAATCCTCTGCTTTGTCGCGGAAGATGCAGACTGCCGGTTTTGCCATACGTGGTTTTCATGAACAGGCAGATGTATATGTGATCAACACCTGTTCGGTTACCGACCATGCCGATAAAAAATGCAAAAAAGTGGTCAAACAGGCCTTGCGCCTTTCCCCACAGGCCCGGATCGTTGTGGTTGGTTGCTACGCCCAGCTGAAACCGGAGGAGATCGCCGGTATACCCGGGGTTGATCTGGTGTTAGGCGCCGCCGAAAAATTCAATCTGGCAGAACATATCGTTGCCCTGGGTAATGAAAAAGTTTCCGGTGTGGTTAAGGCCGGTGCGATCAGTGAAGTATCGGGCTTTCATACGGCCTATTCACTCGGCGAACGCACACGTACCTTTTTAAAAGTGCAGGATGGCTGTGATTACAGCTGTACTTTTTGCACGATCCCGATGGCCCGTGGCAACAGCAGGAGCGATACAGTGAAGCAGGTGGTGCAACATGCGCGCGACATAGCCGCACAGGGCGTAAGTGAAGTGGTGCTCACAGGGGTGAACCTTGGAGACTTCGGTTTGCGCAATGGCACCGGATCAGATGAAAGTTTTTACGAGTTGATCTGCGCATTGGAGCAAACAGATATCCAGCGCTTTCGCATATCGTCCATCGAACCCAACTTACTCACACCGGCGATCATTGATCATGTGGCTGATTCCAAAAAATTTGTACCGCATTTTCATATTCCTTTGCAGAGTGGTTCCAATAAAATGTTGCGAGCCATGCGTCGCAGATATCAACGCGAATTGTATGCCGATCGCGTGCAGCAGATCAAAGAAAAAATGCCGCATTGCTGTATCGGTGTAGATGTGATCACCGGTTTTCCCGGGGAAACACATGCAGATTTCCTCGACACCTATTATTTCCTGCAGGACCTGGATATTAGTTATTTGCATGTATTCACTTATAGTGAAAGAGCCAATACACTGGCAGCAGAAATGCCTGATGCTGTTCCGCAAAAGATCCGTGAAGAACGCACCACACAATTGCGCAGTTTAAGCGAAAAGAAAAAACGGGCATTTTATGAACAACATCTCGGACAACAGCGCCCTGTTTTATTCGAAGAAGAAACAGATGGCGAGTGGATGTTCGGATTTTCAGATAATTATATTCGTGTAAAAACACACTACGATCCGCTATTAGTGAATGAGATCGCGAACGTGCGATTGGCAGAAGTGGATGCTGATGGACATATGTTGTCTGATGGCATTGATATCCTGCATGCGCACACGCTCACCCTTTTATCGTAACATTGCATTATGCCTCTACTTAGATCCTACGCAACCCTTGCCGAACTTTTTAATGATGTATTCGGCACGCACATGCAGTTCCCGGTGTTCAGTTTTGGTTTTTTTGTGGGACTTGCATTCCTCGGCGCCGGATGGGTGCTGTATATGGAATTGCGCCGAAAAGAAAAGGCCGGTGTGTTTACGCCTACCAAAGAAACGATCATAGAAGGCAAACCCGCTACAATGCCGGAGATCGGATGGAATGCATTGATAGGATATATTATCGGCTTCAAACTTGGCGGTATCCTATTTGATTGGAGCGCCTTTAATGAAAACCCGCAATCTTTTGTGTTTTCTACAGAAGGAAATATTGTGGTAGGCCTCGTGGGGGCATTGGTGTTTGGATATTGGAAATATCGCGATGCAAAAAAACAGGAACTGCCCGAACCCAGAGAAAAAACTATTTTGGTTTATCCATCACATCGCCTCGGCGATTTTGTGATGCTCGCAGCCGTATTCGGCATACTTGGCGCAAAGGTGTTTTCCAATTTTGAAGAGGAGAATGGATGGAAGGAATTTTTTGATGATATGCTCGGCAATTTTTTCAATGGACTGAGTATATATGGTGGTCTTGTTTTCGGAGCGATTGCCATCATTTGGTTTGCCGTAAAGAAAAAGATCAATGTGCGTCATTTAGGTGATGCCGTTGCACCTGCATTGATCCTTGCCTATGGCATTGGTCGAATCGGTTGTCAGGTTTCCGGCGATGGCGATTGGGGTATTCTCAACACAGCCTATATATCAGAAGCGAATGGCAGTTTAAAGGAAGTCGAAAAAGGTGCGCATATCGCCATACTTGAAGAACACTCGGCGTATTATACAAAGGAATTTGATTCACTCCCCGCTGTAAAATCTGCCTATATAAAAGCACCTTCTTTTTTGCCTCGCAGTTTGTTTGCTCAAAACTACGCGCATAACGTAAATGGGGAGGGGATGTACATTGCAGGTTGTCAGGGCAACTGGTGCGGACAACTCCCGATATCGGTATTCCCTACACCGATCTATGAAACCATTATGGCACTCATCATTTTTGCCATCCTCTGGTGGCTACGACGACGGGTGACCACACCGGGAATGATATTGGCCATCTACGTGATCCTGGTTGGTGTAGAAAGATTTTTCATCGAGAAGATCAGGGTGAATAATGTATTGGAGTTTATGGGGATACACGCCACGCAGGCTACCTTCATTTCCATAATATTTATTATTTTCGGGCTTGGGATGGTCATGCTTATGAAACGCATGCATAAAAACAGTATCTGATCCCGGAACTGTCCTCTATACTGCACACATCGGCAAAGCGGATGCCGTCATGTACAGGTAAAATTCGCTGAGTGTCTGCATTTGGGTCAATAACCTGATGCCGATCCTCTATAGTTTGTATGGTTTAATGTATTTTAGTGCTGAATTTTAAATTTTTGTTTGATGAAAACAACGCTACGCAATCTCCTCTTTGCGGCGATCGCTGTGTCTTTCAGTGCGATAGCCCGGCCGATGCAGGCTCAACTGGTTGTTGATGGTACGTATACGGTAGAAGATCTGGTAACAGAACTGATTGGTGAAGGGGTAACTGTTTCGGATATCACCCTTGATTGCCCGGATGGCGCCTTTGGCTATTTTGAATGTATCGACTGTAACGTGGGTATCTCAAGCGGTATCATGCTTACGAGCGGTAGTGTAGAGAATGCGGTGGGACCAAATAACACCTCCGGAGCCTCCACAGGTTTGGGAGCTCCCGGCGATCCGGATCTGGATATGATCCCCGGCGTATTAGGCACCAACGACGCCTGTGTCATCGAATTCGACTTCACGGCTACCTCTGATACGATCCGATTCAATTATGTGTTCGGAAGTGAAGAATACCTCGAGTATGTTGGTTCTTTCAACGATGTATTTGCCTTTTATATCAGTGGTCCGGGCATTGTGGGCACCGAGAACATGGCGCTTATCCCCGGTACCGGTACCATTGTAAGTATCAATAACGTAAACGATGTAACAAACAGTGAGTACTACGTGATCAACGGCGACGGCTTCGAACCGCCTTACGATACCGATGATTACTACATTCAATACGACGGCTTTACAGTTGTGCTGGAAGCTAAACGCAATGTGATCCCTTGTGAAACCTACCACCTCAAAATGGCCATTGCCGATGACCTCGACGAAGCCTTGGATTCCGGCGTGTTTATTGAGGCAGGCTCCCTCACCAGTCCGGGCGTGACCGTTGAATACGATACCGACATTGAAGGGTATCCTTACGTGATCGAGGGCTGTAATGAAGGCCTCATCACGATGTCGCTTTCTTTCCCTCCGGTAGATACCTTTATCGTGAACCTGACCACACTGGGAACTGCGATCTATGGTGATGACTACAATGCCATTCCGCTTGTATTGGAATTCATGCCCGGAGATACCATTATTGAAATTCCGATCATAGCTGAAGAAGATGGCATTGACGAAGGTGTAGAAACCATCGTGATCACCCTCGACCTCGGTTGTGTAGCGGGTTTGGGCGATAGTTTGGTGATCGAAATTTATGATGCATTGCCTTTATTGGTAAGTAATGATACCATTATTTGTCCTGGAGATGCCGCTGAACTTACGGCTACTGGTGCAGAAAGCTACAGTTGGACACCCGAGGCCAGCCTGAGCGATCCCAATTCGGGAACAACTACCGCAACTCCTTCAGAACCAACTACTTACACAGTAGAAGGCACCCTGGCTTCCTGCGTCAATACCGAAGAGGTGTTTGTTGATATTCAGGAACCGAGTGCATTTGCCGGAAACGATACTACAGTATTATATGGCGAAGACGCCCAGCTTGATGCCGATGGTGGAGAAGAGTACAGTTGGTCGCCATCCACTTACCTGAATGATTCGGACATAGAGAACCCGATCTGTACACCTGATGCGCCAATTACCTATACCGTAACGGTTACCACCGATATCGGATGCGTGTTTACCGATCAGGTAACAGTTTTCGTGTTGTATGACGCTGAAGTGTATGTGCCATCTGCGTTTTCGCCAAATGACGACAACTTTAACGATGTGTTTTTTGCCGAGTATCTCGGTGCCATCGGGTCATGGTCGCTGAACATCTACAACCGCTGGGGACAGCTGGTGTTCTCATCAACGGATCCGGAGGCAGTGTGGAATGGCAAGGTGGACAATGAGCCGCAGCCAATGGGCACTTATGTATATGTATTGAACTATGCCGACCTCGATGGGGATTCGGGCACTTTACAAGGCAATGTGATGCTGGTACGTTGATGATCATGTGGATTGTGAAATGAGCAAAATGCAAGCATCTCTATTGTTTATACAGGATTTAGTATTTTTAACCCGTTAGGGGTAGTATGTTGTAAACCATACCATATAAGATTCCAACAAATCATTACTCTGAAAAATTAAACATTAACCAATGACGAAGCTTTACAAAATCGCGTTTTTAGCCTCCTTCCTCGCGGTTGGGGTGCTTCAGGCGCAAGACATTCACTTCTCGCAGTACAATGCCGCTCCTCTGGCGTTGAACCCGGCCTTAACCGGTGTTGGATCATGCGATTGGCGTGTTGGTGGTACCTACAGAAATCAGTGGAACAGTGTTACCACACCGTATGTAACGTATGAGGTTTTCGGCGATATGCCGATCAAAAAATTCGGCGCCAACAAATTGGCAGGCGGTCTGTTGCTGTATAACGACGTATCCGGCGATGGTAAACTCACCAACTTATCTGCCATGGGTAACGTGAGCTTCGTTCTCGGTTTAGGCGGAAACCCCAACCACAACCTTTCGATAGGTGTGCAAGGTGGTTTGATGCATAAATCACTCGATTATATGGCCCTTACCTGGGGAACACAATGGACAGGTGATGGATTTGATGGTACACTCCCTTCATTTGAAAACCTGGGCGATGCCATGAATAAATTTAATATGGGTGCAGGGGTAGCTTACCACAATAAAGTGTCCCCTAACTTTAATATCACCGGTGGTTTTGCCGCTTTCAACCTTGTTTCTCCTAATGAAACCTTCCTTGGCGACGAGGAAAA
This sequence comes from Chitinophagales bacterium, assembly GCA_041918775.1. GTDB lineage: Bacteria > Bacteroidota > Bacteroidia > Chitinophagales > BACL12 > UBA7236. Next base: position 3,985 of record JAYRVB010000140.1, on the reverse strand, counting down.
TAAACTAGGTATGCGCATGAGCGGTCACCTGAAAGCAGGTATCACCATTGGTAAAAAATTCGGCATCATTCCTTCTGTGTTGTATCAATCACAAAGTGGTGCCACAGAGATCGTTGTTGGTTCAGATTTCGGTTACTTCCTTAATAATGCAAACTTCCCGGCTACCTTCTTCCTCGGCGGACATTATCGTTTAGACGATGCAGTGATCGCAGCTGTTGGAATGGATTATAAAAATTTCCGCGGTGGCATCAGCTACGATATAAATACCTCTACACTGCAGGATGCAAGTGGTGGTAAAGGCGGTTTGGAAATTTCTTTGGTTTACACAGGATGTATCCTGCCGGTAATTCCTAAGAATTATGTAATGCCTTGTCCTCGTTATTGATCAACTGTAGTAGTAATATTGAAACACCGTTAAAGAGAATCAAGATCATGAAAAAGATATTCACAGTTCTGGCAATCATCATGACGGCAGCACGCGTGTTTGCCCAACCAATGGATCCGGAAGTTGAAAAAATGAACTATACGCGCAAGATCATGTATGGCGATGCATTGATGTCGTCAGGCAGCTATTATAATGCGCAGGATGTATATAAGATGGCATATGATGATGATGCCACGGAAGAAGCAGCCTACAAGTTAGCGCGCGCCTATTATCTGGCACGCAACTATAAGGATGCGGAAAAATGGTATAAAACTGCATTGGATAATGGCAAGGGCGCAAAATCCATGTACCCTGAAGCTGGCTATTATTATGCGATGAGCCTTAAATACAATGCAAAGTATCCGGAGGCGAAGGAAGCATTCAAAGCAGTGACTAAAAACTCTGCGCTGAAAGGTACTTTAGGCACTACGCTCAAACGCAGTGCGAAGAACGAAGACAAAGGTTGCGACCTCGCTATCGAGTTAGGTAAAAAACCGGCCAATGTGAACGTTGAACACTTAGGCGCTAATGTAAACAATAACTATACGGATTTTTCACCAAGATACAATCCGGATAACAACCTCACGTATGCCTCATTGGTATCTGAAGATGTGATCGATATGGGTTCACAAAAGAAAACGGAATTGCGTGCGCGCATTTTCACTTCTACTTCAGAAGGCGATACATGGGGAAAAGCAACTGAATTGAAAGCACCTTTTAACAAAGGAGATGCACATACCGGTAACGGCGGATATTCTTTGGACGGCAAGCGCTTTTATTATACAGAGTGCGCTCCAAATGATTCATTGGTAATGGTATGTAAGATATTTGTAAGCGAATGGGAAGCCGGTGAATGGTCAAACGGTAAAGAAGTACCAAACGTAAACGAAGCAGGGTTCACTTCAACACACCCGGCTGTGGGTATGTATAAAGGAAAAGAGTATCTCTATTTCTCTACCAATCGCACCGGCGGTCGCGGTGGTATGGATATCTGGTATTCAGAGATCAAAAACAAAGGGAAAGATTATTCTAACCCAATGAACTGCGGTACCAAGATCAATACGGCAGGCGATGAGATCACTCCATTCTATAATGAGACTCAGGATCAGTTCTATTTCAGCTCTAATGGTCAGATCAATATTGGTGGATTCGATATCTATAAAACAAAAGGTGGTGCGAAAACTTTCGAGCAACCACTCAATATCGGATTGCCTTTCAACAGCTCAGTAGATGACTTCGGGTTTTCTACGGATGTGACTGGTAAAAAAGGATTCTTCGTATCAAACCGCAAAGGTGGTTTCTCTGTAAAAAGCGAAACTTGTTGCGACGATATTTATGCATATAAATATCCGCCGGAATTTGTGATCATGGCGCGTGCTATCGATATGAATACCAAAGAGGTGATCTATGGTGCAGCACTTGACCTGAATCAGTCTGGCGTGAAGCGTGACTCAAGCGTTACTAAAACAGCCAATACCTACGAAGATTTCTTTGTAGGCACTGCGCAGGATAAATTCGAGATCGTTGCTTACAAAGAGAAATACAAGAACGGTATCTCTACTACTTCAACCGTAGGTTTGAAAGAAAATGATACGCTGTATGTAGATGTGATCATGGAACCGATCATCGAAATGAAACCGATAGAGGTGAAAAACATCTATTATACACTCGGTAAATGGGATCTTCGTCCAGAATCATTCAAGGCGCTTGATTCCTTGTATAATATTTTGGCATTGAGCCCGCAATTGAAAGTGGAAGTAGGTTCACATACCGACTCCCGCGATACAGATGAACGCAACAAAACATTGTCTCAGCATCGTGCAGATACAGTAGTTAGCTATCTGATCTCTCGCGGTTTGAACCCTGAGCGTTTAGTGGCAACTGGTTATGGTGAGTCTACACCAAAAACACTTTCTGCTGATGTTAAGGTGCCGGGAGGTACCGTAGTGCCATCAGGGACAGTGCTTACTGAAGCCTTCATAAACAAATTCAAAGGGGATGATTATGAATATCTCCACCAGTTGAATCGTCGTACAGAATTTACGATCATCGGTATCATTCCAAATGCGATCATCACTTATGATGAAGCAACCATCGAAGCGAACGAAGCGCGTCTACGTGAAGAAGAAGACAAACGCAACAAACGTCTGCAGGATCTGCAACAGGTGGATGAAACAGATACACCGATGGATAATGGTAGCGATACACCTAAAACCAATACCAATACAAATACCGGTAACAAAACCAAAACGACTACCACTACCACTCCTACCGCAACCCTTGATCCAACCATGACCAAAAAAGGAAACATGTTTGAAGGTAATGCATCAGTGAATGGCGCAGGTCAGACGAAATATATCTTAAACCTCAGCCCTACACTTACTGTAGCCATGGTAGGCAAAGATTATTTCATCAGTTTGTGGAATGCAGGCTTGGTAACTGAAGCTGATATCAAGAATGATAAACCAACCGATCTCGGTAATGGTACTACAGTGAAAGGTGATGTATTCACGATTAAGACACTGCAACTCGGTGAAGTAACCCTAACCAATGTAGACACTAAGATCAACCTCAACAGCACGCAGAACCTGGTAGTGGGTGTAAAAGTGGTAGAAAAAGGTGGATGCGAATTTGATCAGGCAAAGATGAAGTTTAAATGCAAGTAAGCACTTGAACATTCAACGATAAAAAAAACAGGGTAGCTCATCAGTTACCCTGTTTTTTTTTGACCGGTACGAATTACCCAACCTACATGGAGGATCACGGCCTGCGCACAGCCAATAAGATGCATACCCAACCAGCGATGAACGAAAGTCCGCCGAGGGGTGTGATCGCTCCCAACCAACTCATGCGCGTGCCAAAGAGCGGTTCGGATAAGGTGAGGAGATACAAACTCCCACTAAATATGCAGATGCCTGCGATCATGGCCCATGCAGCTATACCTGCCCGTCGTGCATGTAATGCACTCCATCCCAGTCCGATGAAAAGTAAAGCAAGCGTGTGGTAGAACTGATAAGTATTTGCCGTCTTCCAGGCGTCGAGATCATCTGCCGACAACTTTCCTGCTGTGACCATTTGTTCCAATCCATGCGCACCAAAGGCCCCTAAGGCCACTGCTGCGGCGCCCGATATTGCAGCGGTCCGAATGATGCTTTTTGCCTCCATTGCTTGATTTTATGTGTATTAGTGAATAAGTGCCACCCGATATACCGATGTAGCTTTGCAAAGGTAATCTATGACCCGTAAACGCATTTTCATCAGCAGCGGTATTGCCCTGGGTCTTGTTTTGCTTTTCCTGGGGTGGTATTTTTTTATCCGTGCACGCCATACCGGCGTCATCAACGCAATGCCGGATGACGTGATATTGTTTTTCGATATCTCCAATAACAAGGCATTTGACGAATTCATTCGCTTCGACCCTGCTATGCAGGCTGCCGGTGAAATTCCTTTGCTTGCCAGCTTATATAAGGATTATGCCTTGTATACGACCATACTCTCCGCCCGGCCCGACTATCGGAATGATCTATTCGAGAACAGATGTCTGGCAGGAGCATTCAGCTC
>JAYRVB010000139.1:0-4731 GCA_041918775.1 Chitinophagales bacterium | reverse complement strand
CCTGTATGCAGGCATATTATTGATCCATAAAAATTGATGTGCCGGATTCGGATAAGTATGTATGTTTAATAAAAACTGTTCTGCAACAGGGGCTTGTACATCCAACATTTGGCTGTAACTGTTTTTACATCCATAATCAACGGTGATATCTAACTGAACCTCTACCATCAGGGTATCAGCGTAAGTATGCACAGGCGATTGCAGTGCACTATAACCACCATCCCCAAAGTACCAAAAGTAGGCGTCAGCATTTAATTCGTTTGGTTCAAACAGATAGGTGCGATCTTCCAGGTAGGTTCCTATAAATGTAGCGTCCGGTAAAGGTGCGACATCTAATGCAATTGCTTCATCCATCCATTCGAGGCGCTGATGCAAAAAGGTGCGCACTTCTTCCACAAAATAAGCATGATCTGTTACGCCTAATTCTGACCATTTTAAAAAATTGCGTTCAGGGGCATCAACGCCCAGGGTATTTGCCAGACTATCGATCAATGCATCAAATGCAGCATCGCTGAGTACGTCCTGGCGCAAATCTGTCCATCTGCAATACACCATGTTTCGCCATTCCTCATCCTCACGGAATTTGCTCCACCAAAATGGAAATGGCCAGGCCGGATGCGTTTCTTCCCACACCCAGTCGGCAGTGGTCCACGGGAGATATCCGCGATCGTAATCCCAGGGCGGACCAATATGCAACTGACCGTTCTTATCCTTATATAAATAGGTGGAACGACCATAGCTGTCGTAGTTGGATGTGAATTCATTCACCAACATGAAATCAATAAATGACCTGCGGGAAATAAATTGAGCATAACCGAGTTCCGGATCTAAAAAATCAGGACCGTAAAGGGCATCTTCAAAACTATCTACATAAGCCTTGATGTATTCGAATTGTTCGGGCATGATCTCTTCTATGCGTGGTGACACCATTTTGTAGGCAACGGGTAGGCCGCAGGAAGCATAATTGATCGGTTCGTAATCGCTTTCCCAATCGTTGGGTGTAAAATTCTCGTTGATCTCAAAAATGTATCCTCCTGTAAGTTCTTCTCCGGAAATATCTTCAGGCAACAAGGTGGCAATATCTACGCGATTGGCATCGATCTTAATTTTTTCTGTCAGTGAAAATATGCCCATGTATTCGCCATCTACCATTAATTCGCAATAAACGGTGCGTGGTGCATAGCGATCCATTCGTCGCGACATTGTATATGCGATCTGATTTTTCATCAGAGAATAATCGAGGTACTCTGCTTTCAATATCCAATCATTTTCTGCAGGCATATCCAGGAGCGAAACATTTTTGGGTTCGCCCAGTGCATCGATGAGGTCGAAATCGTAATTCTTTTTGGGCATATATGGTCCGGTGAACCCCTGCAGTTCAACCAGAATATCGCCTTCATAGTCATAATCGGTATCTGTTACATAATTAACTGCTCCGGCACCATGGTTAATGATCTTGATCGTTGCTGACGTTTTAGGTTCATTGGCGATGATCTGACCACCCGTTTCGATCTTTACGATCGGGAGCGTACTACTCAGAAATGGAAATGGTTCTGCGGGATCGGTTCCGAAGGTGATCGACCAATCAATCATATATCCCTGATCAGCAAAAGCCCATGTATCGTATACGATCAGTTTCCAGATACCATTCGGATCCTGACCATTGTTAGGCACACCCATATCGCCCATCGGAATAAAGGTACCGGTATAAGGCGCAACACCATCCACTATGGATACAGCTGCACTTTCTGACAGACAGGTATTGGTAAAATTCTGTACGCCCCACCCTACTCCACTCACCAATAAGAAGTTGCTACCATCCGGCGAAACCAGTCGGATGTCGAGATCGCTGTCCCAGGTATGTTCGATATTCAGGCATACGGATTCCAAACCAAAATCTGCATCGATCACATCAGGTAATCCTGATACGGTCATTTCAAAACTGATGGATGTCCCATCATCCGGGATCCAGGTATTTTCAGTTTGTGTAAAGGATTGCGCGAATAAATCGGAACCGGACATCAGGGCCAGGCCCAGACACATTGCAATAGCGTGTTTCATCGACTACGAAATTAATCAATCGTTAACATTTCCTTCAAACAGGATGGAAAATGGGAGAAGGTCAGAGGCTTTCGAGTAAGAGGATCAATCGCGCCCTGTCATCCTTCGACAGTTGCATGAACTGCTGTTGCGCGGTTGCCGCTTCGCCACCATGCCAGAGTATGGCTTCTTCCAAATTGCGTGCGCGGCCATCGTGGAGGTAATACGTATGTTTATTTACTGTTTGGAATAACCCTATCCCCCACAGCGGCGGTGTGCGCCATTCGGTTCCGGAAGCGAGGAAGTCGGGGCGACCATCTGCAAGTCCTGCCCCCATATCGTGCAATAAAAGATCGGTATAGGGATGTATGGTTTGTTGATTGAGGACAGCAAATTGTGGATGCGTGGCGGTAGTGATGGTTTGCGTATGGCAATTATCGCAGCCCAGCTCCAGAAACAATTGTTTTCCGCGCAATACCTGGCTGTTGTCAACATTTCTGCGCGCGGGCACTGCTAAGGTGGCACAGTAGAGATGCAATTTTTGAAGATCCGCTTCCGGCATTTCCGGATCTCCTCCATTGGCCAGGGCGAGTAATTCTTTTTGTGCCGATGTGATATGCTGATCTGAAAAATAGGGTGTGGTGATGCCCATATCGCCATTGAAAGCACCTGAGATCTGTTGCAATAAGGTGGGTTCGTTCGCCTTCCATCCGAAGCGTCCTAATTGTTGTTGCGCGTCGATGACATTCCACACATAATTGGCCCGACCGCTGATCCCATCCTGATCTGAGTCATCCGGATCGGCTTGTGCAAGAATGGTTTTTTCGTCGATGGCTTCTAATAATCCCAAGCCGATCATTTGCGGAGCCACGCGTGGTGAGGTCATCACCTCTGCATGCATATTGCCGTATTGCAGATCAAAAAAACGGATCTGTGGTTTGCGCAAGGTATAAGCTGTGCCATCCGGATATTTTCCATGAACAGGTTCCCAGATGATCTCGAATTGTCCTTCCGGTTTTGCCTGATCGATACCATGTTCCTGAAACTGGCCGCCATAAATCGGATCGGGCATTGGTGCACCTGTTGATGTTTGTCCCGGAATACTTAATCGAATTAAAAATCCTTCTGAAAGTTGTCCTATTTGTGCAGGTGGTTGTCCGCGTCCATCTTTAAAATGACAACCGCTACACGACTTCGCATTAAAATGAGGTCCTAATCCATCACGTGCGTCGGTGCTTGCAGGAGCCTGCACCCAATTTTGGTTAAAGAAAGAATTGCCCACAAAAAATACCAGTTCATCCTGAGCAGATAGTGCAGGCATAGGTAATGCAAATGCGTTAACAGATGCATCCTGTACAGTGCCATCACCACCGCTCAGCGCTTCATTCGGCTCCGTGATCATAGGATGCACGGCAGAACCGGCCTGCTTACAGGCAGAAATGGAGAGCGATAATAAGGCAACACATAAGAACCCGATCACCACACAGGTGCGCCAGTGATATGTAAGTGGCGAGGTCATTCTGCTGCGCGTACATTTATGGTCAATCCCAAAGCTTCAGCGACGCGAGAAAATTGTTCGCCACTTTCCTGCACGGCAAGTATCGCCTGCATCACCATTTCCCGTTGATCTGGAAGTACTATCGCACGATCGAAGGGTTGAGGGATATGCGCAATCAAACCGGCTGTATTTTGTAATTGCACTTCTGTTTGCGCAGCGAGTTCCGGATTCCTTTGTAGCAACAACTCATGCATTGATGGCACTGCAAGTGTATCGCCATTCAGTTGGATATATTTTCCGTAGTACACATTCATGATGCCCTTGAAATTATTGATGAGGTCATCGCGGGTATTGTCACTGAAACAACTTTGTTCATCCTCCTGATCAGCATTATCGTATGCCGTATACATGCGCTCACCGGCTAATTCCACTTTGGCGAGTACTCCAATTCCTGTGAGTATCTTTTGAAGAGAGGCACTTGCTAAATCACGTTCAAATGCTGCCCTGTAATTTGTTGGTACTTCTGTTGACCATTGGTCACGCACACGGGTGAGGTGCTCTACCAATAGGTTGGTGGTGAGTTGTAAATATGTTCTTCTGCGTTCACGGATCGGATCGCCGGGCAGGAAATCCTGATAAGGTCTTTGTCCTGCTGCAGCAGTATCCAGATCCTGTCCCCACAGCATGAATTCAATTGCGTGATAGCCACAACTAATATTTTCTTCTCCGCCTTTTTCATTCATACTCACCAACAAGTCTGCGGTGATCTCCGGATACTTTGCCACAACATAAATGATCCCGACAGCAGGAGCGCCTTCCACATAATCAACATAGGCTTCATCCAAAGGCCAGGCGTTGAGCAAACCTTCTACACCATTTTCTCCATTGTCAATAGGTCCGTCATAAAATCGAAAAGCCTCTGTTTGTGCATACCAGGTGCGGGCATTTCTCCATGCGGCTTTCGCCTCTTCGAGGTTACTTTGGGAGGGCACATCCAAAAACCGCCAAATGGTGATCTGCAAGGTTTGTGCTGACTCCAAGGCGTCATTATAAGCCGCATAAACAAGGTCGTCATAGCCTTTTACCACTTGCTCAGCCTGAATTTCCTTCTGATTCTGGGATTTAGGATCACAGCCGATACTTAGTGCTAGTATAGAGAAGGCCGCAGAAATAAGAGCTAAATGATTGAAAAT
>JAYRVB010000138.1:0-6123 GCA_041918775.1 Chitinophagales bacterium | reverse complement strand
AGCACTTTCACGACACTTAGTTTTTCACAGATCACCACAGAAAAAAAGGATAGTTGGCCAATCATGGCAAACTCGCCGAATTATTTTGAACTGCGTCAGGAAATCCTCGATAAACTGGCCGCGGAAGTGACGGAAGCAGAATTGCTGGGCATGGATAATGAAACTGATGATGATTTCAGACGTTTTTACCGCTGGGATTATCTGATGCGCACCAGGGTGGATGCCGAAGGGAATTTCCCAGATCCGCGTATCCTATTTCTTGAATGGGAAAAGATGCAAGCCAAATATGGTAATGCAAATGCCGGCGAGCGCACCGCTAACTGGCTGCCAGTTGGAACTACCGAAATTCCTACGGATGGTGGTGGTATGGGACGCATCAATAGTGTGATCATCGATCCGGTGAATGCAAATCGTTTATATGTGGGCACTGCCGGCGGTGGATTATGGAGGAGCAACGACGGTGGTGGCACCTGGACACCCCTCACCGACAATATTCCTGTGCTTTCCATCGGGGATGTTGTGGTAGATCCTACCGATAATAATATTATTTATATCGTTACCGGAGATAGCTATGGATATGAGATCACCTGGCAACCGGATAATGATTTCTGGGGTGGCATTTATTCTGGGGGTATCCTCAAATCTACCGACGGAGGTACTACCTGGCTCCCAACCGGTTTAAGTTATGAGCAGGATGAATTAATGATCGTTCAAAGATTAATGATGCATCCAACCAATCCGAATATTTTAGTTGCAGCTACACGCGATGGTATTTATCGCACCACCAATGGCGGTACCACCTGGACGCTTGAATCCTCGGTGCACTGCTACGACATGGCTTTTCATGCCACTGATCCTGACAAAATTTATGCAGTAGGTGACAGAGATGTGCTGGTATCTGATGATGCTGGTGCTTCCTGGACCGTTTTGGAAGATAACCTTTCTGTATCTGATGATCGCATGAGTATTGAAACAACCGCAGATAATCCGAATGCGATTTATGTGTTGTGTTCAGATGGCTCCTTGAAATTATCTACTGATGGTGGCGGCGCATGGTCGAACAAAGACAATGCAGATAGTGAAGTGAGTGGATTTAACGGCTATTGGGGATTAGTGCTCGAAGTATCAGAACTGAATATGGATCTGATCTTTGTTGGAGGAGTTGAACTCGCGCGCTCGACCAATGGCGGCAATTCTTTCACAAATAAAAGCAGCTGGTGGGATTACGGTTCAAGCAGTTATGTGCATGCAGATATGAAATGCCTGCTCATAGATCCTACTGACGATAATATTGTATATGCCGCTAATGATGGTGGTATATTTAAATCAACAGATAAAGGAAATAGCTGGACCGATCTTAGTGAAGGATTATTCATTTCGCAGATATATCGCATTTCCACACATTCTGCTGATGGCGGAATGATACTTGCCGGAACACAGGATAATGGCACCAATTACTGGACAGGATCAGAGTGGCGCCGCACACTCGGCGGTGATGGTATGGAAGCCATCATCGATTACACCAATCCGGATAGAATGTATGCCGAGTATTATTTTGGTGCTTTGCAACGCTCACTCAATGGTGGTATTACCTGGACCGACCTCCCTGTAGCCGGTGGCGCTTGGGTTACTCCATATGAATTGGTCCCTGTTGATCATTTAGTGATGTACTATGGTACCTCTGCCGGAGATATTCAGAAATCTACCAATGGCGGAACTACCTGGTCTACCAAATCCGCCGGTTTGGGTGCCGAAGCGTTTGATATCGCTATCGCTCCTTCGAATACAAATTATGTGTATGCCTGTGCATTGCAACGCATCAAAGTGTCAACCGATGCCGGTGAAAATTGGACGAATATCACTACCGGATTACCTTTCGGCACTTTGGGTATAAATTATATTGCCGTAAGTGATGAAAACCCTGAACACGTTTGGGTAGCCATGAGCGGTTATGATGCTGCGAATAAAGTGTTTTTTTCCAGCAATGGCGGAACTACATGGACAAATATCTCCGCCGGCCTGCCGAATGTACCGGTAAATTGCATTGTATACGAAAATGTAAGCATCGACGATCGTATTTATATCGGTACGGATATCGGTGTGTTCACCAAATCCAATACCAGCGATTGGGAACCTTACATGACCGGATTACCAAATGTTATGGTGCATGAATTGGAGATCAATTATGATGATTACGTGATCTATGCCGGAACTTTTGGCAGAAATACCTGGAAGAGCGACCTCTACGGATTTGTTGCACCTACACTGAGTATGAGTGTTAGTGAACTTGAATATTGTCCGGGCGAATCCATTGATGTGAACTATGCAGCATCCGGTGCATTTTCTCCAACCAATGTATTTACCGCACAACTGAGTAGCCCGACGGGAAGTTTTGTTACCCCGACAAATATCGGCAGCATTACTACAGATGATCTCGCTGGAGTAATTCCGGCAACTATACCAACGGATGCAGATGGCACAGGATACAGAATTCGTGTAACCAGCAGTTCACCTGCCGTTATCAGTGCAGATAATGGCGCAGATATCACCATTGCCTGTGATCAACCTGTAGATGTAGCCACTACGGCCATCACTGCGACTACCGCTACCTTAGATTGGGACGATGTAGTTTGTGCTGATAGTTATGAAGTGCGCTATAAAGCGATTCCTGACGTGGATTATACATACGTAACTACCACATCTTCTACTTACACACTTACCGATCTGACAGCTTCCAGCGGTTATGAATGGTCGGTGCGCACCATTTGTGTGGCAGAACCTGAAGTAGCTACTGATTTTACAGATGCCCTTACCTTTACTACTAATCAAAACAGTATTGTAGATCTGCAAGGCATGGAAGGATTTTCTATGTATCCGAATCCGGCGAAGGATGCAGCTACCGTTCAATTTGTTTTAAGTGAAACAGGCGCCGTGTCCATCGAATTATTGGATGTGCAGGGCAAACGCGTGCAAACAGTTGTGGATGCAAATCTTGCACCCGGACAATATGTATACCGCATGGATGTAAGCATGCTGGCAGCAGGTGCTTATGCATTGCAGGTCACTTTGAATAATCAGGCTGCCATCTCGCAGTTGATCGTTGAATAAAAGCGGATTTCCAAATGGATTGTTGAGCGCGTGCACACCAACAGGTGTCATGCGCTCAATAATTCTTTGGCATTCTTGATAGCGGCCGGTGTCGGCTTCTCACCACTTAACATTTTCGCAATTTCCGTGATGCGCTCGGCTTGAGGAAGCAGGCGAATATGGGTATGTGTAGATGCGCCCGAAGTAGTTTTGTAAACAAATAAATGATGCATACCCCTGGCAGCGATCTGAGGGAGGTGTGTGATCGCGATCAACTGATGATTGTCAGCAAGTCGCATCAGCACTGTGCCCACTTTATGTGCCACTTCACCACTAACACCCGTATCTATTTCATCAAATATCAGTGTAGGGAGGGCAATGCTGTTGGCGAGTAGGGATTTGATGCACAACATCAAACGGGATAATTCACCACCACTGGCCACACGTTTGATATCCTGCAATGCGGCTCCTTTGTTGGCACTGAATAAAAACTGAATATGATCTGCTCCTGTGACGGACAGGTAAGCATCTGTATCAAAACTGTGTCCTACCGACAGCACTGCATCCTGCATGCCTACTTCAGCCAAAAGTTGTTTTACCTGTTTTTCAAATGGCACAAACACAGCCTTTCTGGCATCGGATAATTTTTTTGCCGCAATGGTGGTTTGTGCAAATAATTTATCGCGCTTTATCGTGAGTTCTGCAATGCGTTGTTCACTGTTTTCAAACGCATGTAATTTTTCAGCAAAGCTGTCGCGCAGAGCGATCAATTCTGCAATATCCTGCACACCATGCTTCTTCTGCATGCGATACACAGCACTCAGTTGTTGATGGATGGCCTCACTGCGTGTAGGGTCCGCTTGTGTCCGCATACCCAGATCTTCAAGGTCGCGGGCTACATCGCGCATGTCGATATAGGCAGATTCCAATCGATGAATATATGCAGATAATTCCGGCGCGTATTTTTCGATATGTCGAAGTTGCGCAACCGCACTGCGTACAAGATCGCTGATGTTCTGTTGTCCGCCTTCCAATACATCATAGGCAGAAAGCAAATTGCGCTTGATCTCCTCAGCATGGGTAAGCTGTGTGAATTCCGCTTCCAACGCAGTCTGATCAATGCCATCCAAGGCGGCTTTATCCAGTTCCTCAAATTGAAACTGAATGAAATCGCGTTCAATACCGGCCTTCCCGGCTAATTCTATGGTTTCCTGTAATTCGCGGTCGCAATCCTGCCAGGCATGATAATGCTTGCGGAAACTTTCTAATAAGGCTGAGGTATTGGCTAATGCATCAATCACCGTCAATTGAAAACCCGACTGTCCCAGATCTAATGTTTCATGTTGCGAATGTATCGTAACCAGTTTATCAGCCAGCTTTTGCAGCACCTGCAGATTTACAGGAGTGTCGTTGATAAAGCTGCGCGATTTTCCGTTATCGGTAAGTTCTCTTCTGATGATGGTATCTGATTCATAATCGATGCCATGCGCATCAAAAAAATCGCGCAAGCCATAGCCATCAATAGCAAAATGTCCTTCCACCACACATTTGCGCTGGGTATCAAATAATACTTTGGTATCCGCACGTGCACCCAATACCATGCCCAGGGCACCAAGGAGTATGGATTTTCCTGCTCCGGTTTCACCGGTAATGATATTCATACCCTCGGCAAAATCGATCTCTGCTTCATTGATAATGGCGTAATTGCTGATATACAGTTTGCGCAACATGCGGTAAAGATACAGGATGCCGCAGATGTTTACCATGTGTACCATCCACATATGTGCATCCCAAACATTGTATATTTGAACCATGAGAAAAGCGATCCTGCCCATCGCCTTATGTTTGCTTTTTGTCATTGAATTACTCAATGTCTGGTTCCTCATGCCCTTCCCGGGAAGCCAGCAGAGAAGCATGGTTTCCTTCAGCTATTTCATGCACCATCAGATCTGGTGGATGCGATTGCTGTTGTATATCATTGTGAGCTGGCAGGTATTGCGATTAGCCGTGCGCCGATTTAAATGGCGTATGGTATTCGTTGGGTTGGTGCTGGTATTGTATGGGGTGGTTGCTTATTTTCTGACCACACGACTCGATCCGCAACGCATGTTTCAAATGCCCGAAGATCCGACCTATGCTGCCGGATCTGCAAACAAAGTGTCTCCGGGAAAATTGGTGATCGGTGTAGTAATGGATGGTGAATCAAAAGCGTACCCCATCGAGATCATTGCCTATCATCATCAGATCCGCGACAGGGTAGGGCGTACAGATATTTTAGTGACCTATTGTTCATTATGTCGTTCTGCGCGCGTATATGATCCGCGTGTGCAGGGGCAGAAAACACATTTTCGACTCGTTGGGATCGATATGTATAATGCCATGATGGAAGATGACGAAACAGGCAGTTGGTGGCAACAGGCAAGCGGTGTTGCCGTGGCAGGTAAGGCTAAAGGAGAAAAGCTCACCGAAATTCCCGCGCAACAAATGACGTTGGATGCCTGGTCAAAGCTGTATCCCAATACGCTTGTCTTGCAGGCAGATGAAAAATTCCTGAAACAATATGGCCAACTCGCAGGCTATGACGAAGGCACCTCAGGGAATAGCCTGGAATCGCGCGATATGGTAACAGGTGCTGCACGTTCCTGGGTAGCTGTGGCCTCTGTGCGCGGCGTTAAGCGTTCGTATGACTGGACTACACTCGAGCAACAACATATCCTGCAGGATACCCTGAATGGTAAGGCCATCGCCATCACCCTGGCTGATGATGGAAAGTCATTTTTCGGGATCAGTCGGCAACTCGGAGATCAGGTTTTGGACCTCACCTATGCTAAACCTGATATGCTTAGGGATACAAAAACCTCTTCTACCTGGAGCATCACAGGCAAGTGTATTTCCGGTTGCGATTCTACCGTACAATTAGAAAGTATCTCGGTGACTCAGGAATATTTTCATTCCTTCCAGCATTTTGGACGCTAAATTGACTTTGCATGCTACATGCAAAATCAGTTGTGAGCTTAACAAGAAAAGCAGCTTATT
>JAYRVB010000137.1:0-11626 GCA_041918775.1 Chitinophagales bacterium | reverse complement strand
TGGCCGATATCCTCAAGATCAGGACCACCGATACCTATACGCCAACCTACCAGCTGGCCACACAATTTACCGAAACTGAGATGCTGGTGTTCAAGGAGGCTATGGATCGATACCTCAAATACAAGAATGACGCCCATGAAACAGCACTTTTTGAAGCCTGTTATGTCGCGAAGGACCGACTGGGACTGGATAAGGTGCCTCGCGACCAGGTCGAATTCATCCGCACTTTGATCAAGGATTATGTAGCCCTGAGCCGCTGAAAGGGTAAATCCTATGTGAAATCAACGGTTTACTGCGGAAAAACCCCGAAAAAACGCTACCTTTGCAGCCGTTTTTATGCAGTCTATACGTAATATTGCCATCATCGCCCACGTCGACCACGGAAAAACTACTTTGGTCGACAAAATTATGCACCATTGCCAGTTGTTTAGCAAGGAGCATAGCGAACTCATTCTCGACAACAACGAACTGGAACGTGAACGCGGTATTACCATCGTGTCTAAGAACGTGTCTGTACGTTATAAGGACTTCAAGATCAATATCATAGATACACCGGGACACGCCGACTTTGGCGGTGAGGTGGAACGTGTGTTGAACATGGCCGATGGCGCACTTGTATTAGTGGATGCCTTTGAGGGCCCTATGCCTCAAACCCGCTATGTATTAAGCAAAGCTATTGCACTGGGTCTTAAACCTTGTGTGGTCATCAATAAAGTAGATAAGGAGAACTGTAAGCCGGATGAAGTGCATGAGGCGATGTTCGACCTGATGTTTAATCTCGGCGCAACTGAAGACCAACTTGACTTTCCAACCGTTTATGGTTCTGCGAAATTTGGCTGGATGAGCGACGATTTCCGCAAACCGACCACGGATGTGGCTGCTTTGCTCGAAATGGTCATCAACCATGTGCCTGCACCAAAAACCTATGAAGGAACAGTGCAAATGATGGTTACCAGCATAGATTACAGTAGTTATATCGGAAGGATTGCGATCGGCAGGGTAGTGCGCGGAAGTATCAAACCGGGCATGAACGTATCCCTGGTGAAACGCGATGGCGCCGTAACCAAAGGAAAAGTGAAGGAAGTTTTAGTGTTTGAAGGACTTGGTAAGGCAAAAGCAGAGGAAGTGACTGCAGGTGATATCTGTGCAATTACCGGTGTAGAAGGGTTTGAGATCGGCGACACTATTGGCGATTGGGAAAATCCGGAAGCACTGCCCGGCATTCCGATCGATGAGCCTACCATGAGCATGCTGTTCAAAAGCAATGACTCTCCGTTCTTCGGCAAGGAAGGTAAATATGTGACCAGCCGCCACCTGAGAGATCGCCTAAATCGTGAAACAGAAAAGAACCTCGCACTTCGTGTAGAGGAAACCAATAGCGCCGACAGCTTCATGGTTTTCGGTCGCGGTATCCTCCACCTGGGTATCCTGGTGGAAACCATGCGTCGTGAAGGTTATGAATTGCAACTTGGTCAACCTAAAGTGATCATAAAAAACATCGATGGTCAGCGTTGTGAGCCAATTGAGACCCTGGCAGTTGAAACTACAGAAGAATCTGCCGGTAAAGTGATTGAAGCCGTGAGCCAACGCAAAGGGGAATTAGCCATGATGCATACACGCGGCGATCGCACACACCTGGAATTTAATATTCCTTCTCGTGGTATCATTGGCCTCCGTACACAGGTGCTTAACCTGACACAGGGTGAAGCCATCATGAGCCACCGTTTCAAAGCATATGAGCCCTGGAAAGGCGATATCCCTTCAAGGATCAACGGAGTACTGATCGTACACGAAACAGGAACTTCTATCGCTTATGCCCTCAATAAATTACAAGATCGCGGTTACTTCTTTATCGGACCCGGTGAAGATGTATATCAGGGACAGGTTATTGGGGAGAACAGTCGCGATAACGACCTGGTAGTGAACATCACCCGTACGAAAAAACTCACCAATATGCGCGCAAGTGGTAGCGATGACAAGGTACAACTTGAACCACCTCACCGCATGACCCTTGAGGAAGCAATGGAGTATATCGATGATGATGAATTGGTAGAGGTTACACCTGTAAACATTCGTTTGCGCAAGATCCATCTGTTGGAACACGAGCGCAAAAAAGCGGGTGCTATGGTTGAAGTGGATTGATCCATTACAGAACCTACTTACATTTGCTTGTATTACCCCATCAGAAATTTTGCTAAATACCTGATTTAGTCGGCTCCCTTATGCACCTGAAAGATAAGTTTTCAAAGCGCCTGAGTAATCGGCAGGATAAAACTGACGAGTTTGGATTTACCAATCGCATTGCGGATGGTGCACAACGCATCATGGGTCAGGATGGCCAGTTCAATGTGACACGCGTCGGCGAAAAAAAGGTCATTTTCCATGAACTGCTCACCATGTCATGGTCAAGGTTTATTCTCTATATACTCGCTTACTATGCCGTAGTGAATTTGTTTTTCGCAGGATTGTATCTGTTGGTCGATTATAATGGTATTGGGATGACTGACGACTATGAAGTACGTCAGCCATTTTTAGTCGCATTTTATTTCAGTGCGCAAACATTGACTACTGTCGGTTATGGTTCTTTGTATCCTCTGTCAACCAGTGTAAGCACTTTGGCAGCGGCTGAAGCATTGGTCGGCCTTATGGGTTTTGCGATATTCACCGGTTTGATGTACGGACGTTTTTCAAAAACTCCGCATAGTATTCGTTTCTCTCGTAAAGCGGTGGTTGCACCTTACAAAGACAGTATAGGGATCATGTTTCGCGCAGCCAACGAGCGCAATCATCATTTGGAAGAGTTAGAGGTAAAGGTGACACTGGCTGTAGTGATCGATGTGGATGGCAAATCATCCAGGAAATTTTACCCACTGCCAATTGACAATAACCGGATCACCTACTTTCCGCTGAATTGGACAATGGTGCATCACATCAATGAAGACAGTCCATTATATGGAATGCATGCGCAGGATTTTGCCAATGCCTCTTTGGAAATGTTGGTGATGATCAAAGGATTTAATGAAACAACCGGTCAAGAGTTACATGCGCGCTACTCTTACACACAAAATGAAATTGAATACGGCGCGAAATTCACTCTGCCATATTACTTTAAACCTGATGGCTCTACGATCTTTGAACTCAACAAGATCGATCACTATGAAAGTGTGGCCATGCCGGAGGCAGCTGTTAGTATTCAGGAAAAGTTATAATTGATCCAACAACTGTTCGTCGCTATCCGTTTGTTGCGCGGTGTGTTGTGGTGCTGTGCGGGGACTCAGAAAGAAAGCAAGCATCATTAAAAAAAATGCGCCTAAACTGATGTATGCCGACATCCGTGAATAAGGCAATCGCCATAAAATAAAAATGGTGGATGTTTGCGAGGTGACAAACCACAGCCATTTGGAAATATCCAGACTTGACATCGGATGTTTTTTGGCAACGCGATAAGTGTACACCAGTGCCATGCCGCCTAATCCAATACTCACGATCAAATGGCCATAAGGAAAATGCAAGAGTATAAACATACTACCTACGATCACCAGAGAGGTTAAGCCGTAAAAGATGCGGATCAATGGTGTTTGAAAAATCGTACTTTCCTTTAGCAACATATCCAACACAACTAATTGCACGATCAGAATGATCATCGACCATGCTTCAATGGTTTCCAGCCAATATCCAAAAGTCAGTGCAAATGCACCGTAAAGAAAGATCAGTAAACGTGTATTGATCGCCGGATATTGTTGTCGCAATGTATTGGTGTTAGATGAAAGCGCAATTATTCTATGGTGATCAGATCAAACAGTGCGTATTTTGTATCTGTAGGGATTTCGGTTGAACCAGCGGAGAGTTTAATGATTAATTCATCGCCGCTTGCGAAAGTGCTGCTCACGCTCAATGTCTTCTGCACCCATTCTGCATCTGCCGAATTTGTAGAGGCAAGTATCGTGACCGTATTATCCGCTTCACGTTTTTTTATGGTAATGGTGCCTGGCCAGGTGCCAACGGACTTTATATATGCAGTAATAGTATAGGATTGTGAGCCTTCAGCCTGCTGAATACTATATTCGGCATATCCTTCTTGTGGCACACTCTGAGGATCCAGGCGTAGCGAAAATGAACCACCGCCTGAAGGTACATCCGTTGAGGATTGTCCGCCATTGGTACTCCACCCATCAGTAGAAAAACTGCCACCTGATTCAAAAGAACCATTCGTAAGTAATGCATCTTCCGGCGTATCCGTTGTATTACAACTGATCAGCCATCCGGTAAATGCAAAAAAAATGCATAGGCGTTTGAAAAGCAGCTTTCCGAAAGCAACGGTTTTCTGAATGTTATTGCGCATAATAGCCTACAGTACCTCCGACCCAGGTTTTGTTTTTATTGTAGTCGACACCGATCATCACCCCCTTACTTAAACGTGCTAGGTTGATCACTAATTGTGGGCGCGCGGCATCTTTCTTCCAAAGATACATTAGCCGCAGTTCTGCTTTTGCCGGCTCGTCGAGCGTTTCTACCACTGCCTCATAGGTCACTTTGCGTTGCAGAATAAAATGCTCCGGTTGTTCCATCGCCTTGTCGATATCGGCCTGAGTCACATGAAATACCACGCCATGGCCCGCAAAGGAGAACAGGGGTTTCAATACCCAATTTTCCAGATCTGTGGGCATCTCCTCTATATCCTTTAAGAAAAGGGTAGTAGGCACCGATGGATGCGAAATGAAGGGTAGGGTGTACTTGCTTATCCTGAAAAACCAATTTGGATGGCATACCCATTCCACATCTGCATCTTCTGTCATATTCCACTGTCTCTGCAGATCATCCCTGCCGGCCAGTTCATCAAAGATCAATCGGTTATAGATGCGTTTGATACGCGTTTTCTCACCGGCTCGCATATAAAAGAGTGCTCTGCCTTCACGGATAACCTGACTAATACAAATGGGTTCTATCCCCAGCATTTCACGGGTAATGTAAAAGTCTATCCAAGTCTTTTGCTTTTCCGGTTCGATCTCCAATAGTACAACCTCTTTTGGGTCGTGACCATCCAGTATCACTTCACGCAACAGCTGTTGATAGGATTCCGCATCCAGTCCATTAAATAAATGGTCTACGCTATCGTCTACATGAAAGAATCGTCTGTAATTCCTGCCCAATTCATGCTGCCAGGCATAAAGACTTGCAAAGCCCTGCATCTCGATCAATTGAGGAATGCGTTCACCATGCGCATCTCTGCAAATACCAAAGTCGAGCGCAATAACAGCAGGTTTGCCCTCTTCGCCGGGTACAAACCACTTTTGTGGAATGGCGTCACCGGTTCTGGCTAAAAACTCTGGATCCAAAATACGATCCAGAATGGCTTCGCCTGCAGCAATTACTTTTTCTGAAAAATCGGCATCTACAAATACAGGTGTTTCGCATATCTTAAATTCAATGCGCTTATTGAATCGTTCCTGACACGCCTGCGTGAACTGTAGGTATTTTTCTTCTGTAAAGGATGCGTTAAAAGCCTTGCGTGCTTCAGATATCATAAAATGTGCTTAGGTATTGTTCCTGCGAATATAACTGGATTTATTTAGCATCCTGGTCGCGAATGGCCTGTAGGGTACTCCGCATGAAATTTGGAAGTACTTCATTGTGCGTAAGGGGCAATTTTTCAGAATCGGTCAGATTTCTGATCATTTCTTCCAATTTCCATTCCCCGTGATTCTCCCTGATCGTTTCGCGTCGCTCGGGCTTGGCGAACAAACGCAGCATACCTTCAGCATCTGCTTCCGGATGAAACTGTGTCATGTAGAAATAATCACTCAGGCGCACCGCCATCACGGCTCTGGGAAGCGGAACATGCTCTCGCTTTTTTTCCATCGCCAATATACTGGCACCCAGGTCTGAAAATCTGCCCAGATCCGGCTCGATCAATTGCCAGTCGCGACTATCCACCACATAATACGGGTCCGGAAGGTTTCTAAACATGCGATCGCGCTTGCTGCTTTCTGTTTTATGGATAGGGAATACCCCAAAAGCCGTGCTTTTGCGTTTGCATACTTCTCCGAGCGCGAAATGCCTGCTCAATAATTGAAAACTGTGACAGATCGCAAATACATACTTCTTGCGCCGATGTCCGTTGGCATTATGTTGCCAGATATCATCAATGAGTTTGAAAAATTTGGGCTCCCAGGCTTTGCCTTCTCCGTCGAACGGACTCCCTGGCCCGCCACTGCTGATATAAATATCAAACTGCTTGTCGGGAACCTCGTTTTTACTGCGCACATCAAACACCTCCCAATCTACATCAGGACCATACTGGTCTACAATGGCCTTGATACACCGCATGCCTTCATTCGGAACGCCATCATACATATCCAGGATGGCTAACTTGATCTTACGCTGTGCGGGCATGGCTCAAAATTAAGGAGATTCAGGCGTGATCTCACTGCTGTAGGGTTTGGGTTATTAACAATCCCTGTGCAACCTTGGTTTAGGGTTGCCGTCTATTTTGGTAGATTTGTGATGCAACCCTTCAGTGTTCAACTGAATAGTACATCGAAATGAAAACAACTCAACTCCTCAGGATCTTCTTCCTGTGGTCAGTCATTTTATACTCCGGCGTAGCAGCTGCACAGGTAGCAGGCAGGCCGAATATCGTGGTCATCATGGTCGATGACGGGCGCTATGATGAATATCGCCCTACCGGCGCACCAGAATGGTTCGTGGCACCAAATATTGAACGTATCGCCAACGAAGGGGCAAATTTTACCCGCACCTACGCACCTACACCACTTTGTGGTCCAAGCAGGGCTTCTGTGTACACCGGTTTGTATTCCACCCAGCACAAAACCTTCAATAACGGCACCGACCTGGATACTACACTCACCTTCATTCAGGATGTGTTGAAAAGTGAAGGATACTACACCGGATTCATCGGAAAATATGGCAATGGATTTCCCGCGCCCCTGGAATTTGATTACTGGGTGGATATAGGTGATCAGGAGCTATACAAGAACATATGGATCAAAGTGAATGGCGATAATGTATTTGTGTCAGGGCATATCACCAATTCTTTTAATGATTACATCAATGATTTTATGGACTCTGCTGCAGTGCATAATGATCAACCCTTTGCCTTGTTCTTTTTTCCACTGGCACCGCATACGCCAAATACACCACGCGCTACCGACGCGGGATTGTATATTGATGAAACCATGCCCTTCCCTGAAAATTTCGAGGCATACACCGACTTATATCCTGATTATTATGCAGAAGGATTAAGTATTTGGGATAAGGATACAGCAGGTACAAATAAATTCATTCGCGACAGATTTGCATGCCTCATCGGCGTGGATGATAATGTGTCCAAAATATTTGATCATCTGGATACCCTGGGCATCACCGATAGTACCTTTATCATGTTTACCAGTGATAATGGCTATATCATCGGAGAACATCGCATGCGGGCAAAAGCACTGCCCGTTGAAGAATCCATGCACGTGCCAATGTTTATTCGCTACCCGGAATGGTTCCCAACACCCGATACCATCTCCGACGATTTTGTGGAACTTATCGATATCGCAAAAACACTGCTCGATGTGGTGGGGGTGGAAGACACCTTCGGATTTATGGGGCATTCAATGAAGGCCTTGGCTGAATCTGATACACTACGCCCTTATGCCTATTATGTATATGAAGGAGCCGACCCGGGCGCTGCTAGTCAGGTGCCGGATCTGCGTGGGGTGAGAAGTTTTGAATTCATGTATGTGTATGCAAATTGCGATTGCTGGACTGAGCAATTGTACGATATGGTCAATGATCCCGGGCAAAATACTAATGTGGTGTTGGAGCCGGATTATTATGATCAATTGCAGGCCTATCGATCAATATTGGATAGCCTCCGCATCAGCTATCAGGATACAGCTGCTTATCTCATGTTGCCGTGCAACCTGGTAAATGCCTTCGAAGTACCGGATGACATCGATAACGATTGCGATGGCCTGGTCGATGATTCCTTATTTTCCTTTATTCGATATATCGATACGGATGGAGATGGATTTGGCGATCCGGATTCATCCCTCATCATTTTTGGTGAACTGCCGGGTTATGTCAACAATAGCAACGATTGTAATGATACCACAATTGTTGTGAACCCATCGTCCCTGGAAATATGCGACGGCATGGATAACGATTGTGATGGCCTGATCGATGATGCCGATATGGATATCACTGGCCAGACTACCTGGTATGCAGATGCCGATGGCGATTTATTTGGCAACTATGCCGTGAGCCTGCTTGCATGTGTAAACCCGGGTGGCTATGTGACCGCCTTTGGCGATTGTAATGATGCAGATCCCCTCATCACCACCGGCACTATCGAAATTTGTAACACGCTCGATGACGATTGCGACGGTCTAACTGATGCGGATGACCCCGATGTGGCGGACGCTACTTTGTATTATGCCGACACCGATGGCGATACATTTGGCGATAACACCCTTGCACAATGGCTTTGCGCGATCGCTCCTGGATTTGTTTTGGATGATACAGATTGTGATGATACCAATGCAGCAGTTAATCCGCTTGCTGTTGAAGTATGCGATGGTATCGACAATAACTGCAACGGGCTACTCGATGATGATGACCCGCTGGCCGTTGGATTGACTTTGTTTTATTTTGATTTTGATGATGATGGATGGGGCAATTTCTACTTTTGGACCTTCGCCTGTTCAGCACCACCGGGCTATACGTTTTTTGCCGGTGACTGCAACGATTTTGATCCCGACATACATCCGTGGACGCCTGATTATTGCGATGGTGTAAATAACGATTGCGATTTCTTCTTCGATGAAGATGTAGTAATACCGGTGGTTACCGCCGATGGACCGCTGACCTTCTGTTCGGGCGAATCGGTCATATTCACCGCAACACCTGATATCCCGGACTTCGATTACCAATGGTATAAATCAG
This sequence comes from Chitinophagales bacterium, assembly GCA_041918775.1. Taxonomy (GTDB): domain Bacteria; phylum Bacteroidota; class Bacteroidia; order Chitinophagales; family BACL12; genus UBA7236. Next base: position 2,674 of record JAYRVB010000137.1, on the reverse strand, counting down.
GCACACCGATCGCAGGTGCTACAAATAGCACCTATGAAGCCATATCCTCAGGTGCTTACAAGGTAAAATATACTGCACCGGCCGGGTGTGTAACCAATTCAGGTGCCTCCTCGGTTACGGTGAATAATAATCCGAAACCAAGTATTTCCACAATTTCAATTTCTAATGATCTGTGTGTAAATAACCCGGTAAAGCTGAGCACCAAAAATAAAATAGGCAGCACATTCCAATGGCAAAATGCCGGTGTGGATATTGCCGGGGCAACAACCAATAAATATAATGCGACCACCACCGGTTATTATAGAGTGCGGCAAACTGATATCAATGGCTGTGTCGGATTATCTAAAAACTTTGCCGTGGTGCAAACATGTAAAGAAACAGTCCCATATCAGGAGGATGCACAACAGTCGATGGCGATTTATCCAAATCCGACAACTGGCATATTTACTGTGGATGTACATTTTGGCGTTGAATTACAAGGCGATGTACATATCCGTTTATACTCTGTGATCGGAGAATTGGTATTCGAGCAAAACTTTTCTTGTGCAAACGGAATGCTGAGCGCAGAGATCGAAACAGATGAGCGCATTACTTCCGGACTGTATACCCTTGAGGCTTCTATACAACAATATCGAATGATAGACCAGGTGGTCATAGAAAAATAAAAAAAGAGGTGACTGTGCATCACCTCTTTATCATGTAGAATACAAATCCTTAGAAACCAATGTAGGTTTCTTCAATGATATGATCAGTCAGTTTTTTGAAATCGCGATTATTATCGTAATAGAACTTACACTGCCTGTCAGCACCGGTGCCATTTTCCAATATCCAACGGATATGATCCAATTCATGGCGGCTGCCTAATTCATCTACCACATCATCAACAAAATCGAGGAACTCCATGATCAGCGATTTGGTATCGGCTTCTTCCTGCTTGCCAAAATCGATCAGTTTACCGTTGATGCCATATCGGGCCGCACGCCACTTATTTTCCTGAATAAGGGCACGATCATATACACGCCAGCCGATATTGCTTTTCATCAGCTTATACAGTTTAACTGTGATCGCCTGCATCAAAGCAGCAAGGGCAATGGTTTCATCTGCACGCATCGGAATGTCGCACATCCTGAATTCAATGGTGTTGAAATACGGATGTACACGCAGATCCCACCAGATCTTCTTGCCATTGTCAATGCAATTTGTTTTCACCAGCAGGGCGATGAAATTATCGAAATGACTGGCGTCATGGAATTCATCCGGAATACCCGTACGCGGAAATTTATCAAACACCTTCGTTCTGAATGATTTAAATCCGGTATCACGACCTTCCCAGAATGGACTGTTTGTTGAAAGCGCAAAAATGTGCGGGATAAAATAACGCAACGAGTTCATCATAAAAACAGCCACATCCCTCGATGGCATACCAATATGCACATGTAAACCAAAAATGAGGTTGCTGCGGGCAGCTTCCTGAAATTCATTTACAATCTCCTGATAACGAGGATGATTGGTGATGAGCTGTTCCTCCCAGGCGGCAAAAGGATGCGTGCCGGCAGCCGCAATGCGCAAATTATCCTTGTCGGCCAACTCGGCGATCATCCTGCGTAAATTGATCACCTGATTGCGCGCATCTACGATGTCCTTGCAAATGGTAGTGGCTGCTTCAACCACACTCTGATGCATTTCGGCTTTGATGTCAACATCAAACTTGGATGCACTTTCTATGATGTGATGTTTGCGATGTGCAAGGTCTCGTGTTTCAGGGTCTATGATTTGAAATTCTTCCTCAATACCCAGCGTAAATTCTCTATATAAGCTCATTCCCTAATATTAATATTTCAATGCAGCATTAAAAACAGGTTGAGTGCCTTGCTGATGCGGAACACCCATCACAGAATTGCGCACATAAGTACCCCAGCTTAAATTATCCTGGCCACTCTTGTGCTGCATCGCACGCTCGATCGCGATCAGTGCCGCATGTTCAACAACCCATTCGAAGTTTTCATCACCTACTGAAGATTGATCAGCATCAGGTGCAGGATTGCAAAAATCGATCGCATACGGAATGCCATCTTTCACAGCCCACTCTACAGTGTTGAAATCATAACCCAATGCCTGATTCAATGCCAGTGTGTAAATCCTTACGGTTTCCAGTAAACTTTCCGGCGCCTTCGGTCCATTCCAGGTATAACGCAAATGATGTGGTTTGCGCGGCTCATAATACATGATGTGCACGTACTTGCCTCCAAGACAATAACAACGGAAATAATAATCGAAGGTCACCTCGCTCTGCAGGATCATGACATCATCACCGGTCTCTGCGTATTTGGAAAAGAATTCTTCCATGTTTTCCAATTTGCTTACACCTCTCCAGCCACCACCATCATGTGGTTTCATGTAGGCCGGAAATCCTACATACTGGAAAATCGTTTCCCAGTCGAGCGGATATTTTAAATTGCGAAATGAAGTGCTCTTGGTATTCTTTGGCAGATCATGTGATGGCAACAAAACCGTATTCGGAACCGGAATGCCGATCTTCACGGCAAGCGCATTATTGAAAAACTTTTCATCAGCGCTCCACCAAAATGGATTGTTCATTACAGCAGTGCCACAGATCGCCGCATTTTTCATGTATGCACGATAAAATGGTGCGTCATGAGAGATTCGATCAAAT
>JAYRVB010000136.1:0-15521 GCA_041918775.1 Chitinophagales bacterium | reverse complement strand
TGTCCCGTTTGAAGTTGGCGCAGCAGATGTTGAATTAACAGGCGCACCGGTATGGCTCACAGCGCTGGCTGCAGGAGCCGAAACAGTGAAGGGGCAGGCCATTCAGCAGGATGAGCAAACCTATGAAGCCGCGAAAAAAGAACTCGATGATCTCATCGGCCTTGAAACGGTGAAAAAAGAGATCAATGAACTCACCACCTATCTTAAATTTTTAAAGCTGCGTGAGGAAAAAGGATTTGAAGAAAAAAATAAATTCAATCTCAACATGGTATTTACCGGCAACCCGGGAACAGGTAAAACAACTGTTGCACGCATGCTCGGTAAAATTTATAAAGCAATGGGCCTGTTGAAGCGTGATGATGTGACCGAAGTTGGACGTGTTGATCTTGTTGCAGAATATATCGGCCAAACAGCACCTAAAACAAAAGCGGCAATTGACCGTTCCCGCGGCGGGATCTTATTTATTGATGAAGCTTATGCATTAAGCGACCGCGGTGATGACGGAAAAGATTTCGGAAAAGAAGTAATTGAAGTGATCATCAAAGAAATGAGCGACGGGCCTGGTGATATTGCATTTATTTTTGCTGGTTACCCGAAGGAGATGCGTGAATTTTTAAATTCAAACCCCGGGCTCAGTTCAAGGGTTTCACAGGTGATCAATTTCCCCGACTATTCTCCCGATGAATTAATGGCCATTTCGGAATACGATTCGAAAAAACGCGGAGTGAGCATATCGGAAGAAGCACGCAATTTAATTTACATGAAAGTTGTGGAAGCATACCGGAACAGGGACAATCGTTTCGGCAATGCACGCTTCGTAAATTCAATTGTTGAGGAAGGAAAACAAAATATGGCGCTGCGGTTAATGAAAAGTGAGAAGCCGGAAGAATTAACAAATGAGGATCTGTCCACCATCAAACTGGAAGACGTGGAACTCATCTTCGGGCTCGGCACTTCCAAACTCATCGAATTACCTGTTGATGAGGCATTGTTGCAGGATTCCATGGCCCAGCTCAAAGAACTCACAGGAATGGCGAAAGTGAAAAATGAAATTGAGGAGATCGTGAAACTCGTTCGCTATTACAAAGAGATCGGAAGGGATATCAAAAAATCATTTTCGCTGCACACTGTATTTACCGGCAACCCGGGAACCGGTAAAACCACCGTTGCACGGATCCTGGTGAAGATCTATAAAGCGCTTGGCATTCTTGAACGCGGCCATTTGGTTGAAACGGACCGCGAAGGAATGGTGGCGGGATATGTCGGACAGACCGCGATCAAAACAGATGGCATGATCGAAGCGGCGATGGGCGGCGGTTTATTTATTGATGAAGCTTATGCACTGAGCCAGGGCGGAGAAAATGATTTTGGGCGGGAGGCGATCGAAACATTATTGAAACGCATGGAGGATCGTCGCGGCGATTTCATTGTGATCGTGGCCGGATATCCGGATAATATGGCGCGTTTCCTGGAAAGCAATCCGGGATTGAAATCGCGTTTTGATAAGTTCGTACACTTCGACGACTATCATGCGGATGAATTGTTTGTAATCGCAGACAATTTATTGCAGAAGGAATATTTGTTCCTCAACGCCGAGGCAGGAGCACATCTAAAAGTATATATAGAGCAACTGGTTGCGCACCGCAATAAATATTTCGGCAATGCGCGTACCATGCGCAAAATAGTAGCGGATATCGTGCACCATCAAAATCTGCGCATGGCAGAAATTCCGGCTGCACAACGCACACCTGAAATGATCAAAACAGTATCGATCGAGGATGTGCAAAGCTTCAAAACAGATATTGAACACAAAGGCGGTGGACGCGAGATGATCGGCTTTAAAATGGGCGAACGCTCCTGACACACCGGCTTATGTAAACCTGAACGCCCCTCCGGTATGCTCCGCAGGGGCGTTTTCATGTCTATACATACATCTGGTCGCATTAGAAACCCAAAAAATGGCTGTATATACATGTTTTTTCAGGCGGATATTGCCGAAAATCGGGCGATCCTGTCGGCTTTCCGCATGTGACATATTCTCCATAAATCCTTATATATCAATGGTTTCAGGCCTCCGGATGGTGATCAGACCCGCATATGGCCTGAAAAAGGACCGGAAAGGGTTGGAAATGGAAAGTTTCTGTCCTTGGGGCGGGTATACAGGCGGGATACTTTTGGTTCCGGAACTGAACAATCCACTGTATGAACAAGTTTTTTGTAATTGTAGTACTGCTCTGCATCACCCTATCCAACGCCACTGCTCAGTGGACATACCGATTTAATGGCGAAGGTGACTTCAGCGATGTATTTCATGCCATAGCCCGGTCAACAGACGGCAGCATCTATGCATCCGGCTATACGATCAACCCTGATGTAAGTAAAGATATACTCCTTGTAAAATTCAACGCATCGGGTGATACGGTTTGGACCCGTCAATTTGCCGGTGCAGGCGAAGGTCCGGATGAAGCATTGGATATGGCATTGGATGCTTCCGGAAATATCATTTTGACCGGATATCAAAAAGGCAGTGGCACCGGATTCGATTTTATTACATTAAAGTATGCACCAAATGGCAATCTGCTTTGGACTGCCATATATAACTACTCCACCAACGAAACGGATCAAAGTAATGTGGTTACAATTGATGCCGCAGGCAATATTTACATTGCAGGCCAGAGTGATAAAGACAACTCACCTGTAAATGATGATGATATTGTAGTCATCAAATACAATAGCGCCGGAACACAACAATGGGTAAAGCGCACAGATGGCGTTGCCAACAGCACTGATCGTCCTGCCGCCATTGCTATCGGAAATGATGGTCATGTGATCATTACCGGCAGATCCGGAAATGGAAGTGATGACGATTACATTACCGTTAAATACAATTCAACCACGGGCAATGAAATGTGGCGGAAAACATTTGATCGCACACATCACGATCGCTCAACAGGTATTGCTATTGCACCGGGTTCAGGAAATATTCTCATCACCGGTCGAAGCAATAATGGAAATGACTATGACTTTGTAACCATCAGCTACAATGCCGACGGTGTTGAGCAATGGCAGCAGGTATATGATTTTGTTGACGACGACAGGGCAACGCATATCGCAACGGATAATGCAGGAAATGTGTATGTAGCCGGACAAAGTGATGTGAGCGCGTCTGCCATTGTCAATTATAACATTACCGTAGTCAAATACAATGCATCCGGCATGCAACAATATGCGCAATCCTACGAGGGCCCGGGCGCCAACGACGATATTCCTACAGACCTGATCTGCGACAATGCCGGTAATGTGACAGTGGCAGGTTATGCCGATACTGATGCCGGCGTAGAAGTCGTAAACGACATGGTTGCTATTCGTTACAATAATGCCGGTGTGCAACAATGGGCCACCCGCTTAGGCACCAGCTCCAGGGACGATGTGGCAGAAGCTGTTTGCTTAAAGGAGGATGGAAGTGTATTTATTGCCGGACATGGTGCTACCATTCCACAGCGCGATGCATATGTATATAGTCTTTCCAATACAGGTGTTGAATCATGGGATGCGGTATTTAATGGCGAAGGCGACAATAGTGATAATATGCATTGCATCATTAGAGATGCGTCAAACAATTCGATCATCGGTGGATACTCGATGGCTTATGCATCAGACCGCGACTTTCTGATCATGAAGCTGCAAGCCACCGGTGATCTGTTATGGTCTAAAACATTCAGTGGCAATTCAACCAAGCAAAGCGTGGATGATGTAAATGCCATTGCCCTGGATGCCTCGAATAATATTTATGCTGCAGGATTTCTAAAAAATTCAGGCACAGGTTACGATCTGTTCGTGCTTAAACTGAATGCCTCCGGAGATTCCATATGGTCTTACAGTTATAACGACCCACTGAGTAACGAAACAGATAAGGCCATCGCTATTCAGGTAGATGGCGCCGGCAACGTAACCATACTTGGTCGAAGCGATGCCGATGCCTCTGCGACATCAAATGATGACATCCTGTTGATCAGATTAAATGCATCTGGAGTTCAACAATGGATCAGCAGGTATAACGGTGCCGGCAACGGTGATGACTTTCCACGCAATATGCTGATCACGCCGGCGGGCGATATTTATGTAGTGGGCGAAAGCTATAATGGCAGCGATAAAGATGGCGTTATCATCAAATATAGCAGTAGCGGCGCTCAACAATGGGCAAAAAAATATGATGGCCTCAACGGTGATGATGAATTCGTTGGTATACAATCAGGTAGTGATGGATTGTTTTATGTTGGTGGACACACGACTTCTATCAACGGCGACCTCGACGCTTTGCTTGTGGTCTATCAACCTGATGGCAGTTTATTGCACAGCGGAAGTTTTGATGCAGGCAGTGGTGGTCACGATGAAACTAAGAACCTCATCATCACCAATGACCTAATTCCCGTGTTAGCTACCACCTCACATGCTGATACTTCAGCATTGACCCTTGATGGTGATATTACAGCAGTTGCTTTTCAGGCAGATGCAACTCCATACTGGCATGCCACATTTGATGGCACAGGGAATGATGATGTAGGTGATATCAGTTATAATAGCATTCAGGGCATTGTTATCGCAGGTCAATCGCAAAATACAGATGTTGCGGCGCTGGATTACGACTATATCACATTATATGTTGATGAGTCCGGCATTTCTGCACAGGAAACCTATAGTGGTGAAGGCAGTGATGTAGCCAATACACTCATGATCTATGATAATGGAACTTATGTTTCAGGCGGCAGCTACAGCGAAAGCGGTCACAGGGATATTGTAACCATCCTATATGGCATGACCCCTGATGGCATACTGGAAACAGCGGCGCCAATTGCCTTGCAGGTGTATCCAAACCCAAGCGCCCATGTCTGCACGATTGCAATACCTGCATCATTCGTGCAGGATGCTGTGGCGATCAACCTTTTCAATATGGAAGGCAGGCTTATTTCAACAGATGTTGTAGCAGGCAATAGTTACACAATGCATGTGGAAGCGCTGGAAGCAGGCATGTATATCCTTCAATTGGAAACACCAACACAAACCATACAAACTACATTGATCAAATCATCCACAAAATAACTAACCTTAAAATTTAACGCATATGCATACCCGAATCAAAAAATCCATTATCTGCAAGGAAATCAGTGATTTCACTTTAGCAACAGGTTTTAATGCTACACATACACCAATAGATGGAGAAGTAGCACTTTTCGAAGTTCTCGAGATCGGCAAGCACCAAAGCATCCAGTCGGAGACCAAACGCATTGTATCCATTTTCGAAGGTGATATCATCATGGCAGCATTTGCCAACCGGTATGCCACATCCCAATTTGAAGGGTATGTGCCATCAGCACCAACTGAGATCTTAGATATTTTAGGCGCCGGTGGAGCTATCGGTCTGGTTACGAGTAAAAACGCATCACTTGAAGACATAGAACCTACCAAATTGCGTTTGATCGGATATGCAGTAGATGCAAAGGGCGAGATCATCAATACAAAGTTTCTGCATACTGAGCGCAAATCATTTACCGGTTTTGTGCCAAACAATGCCAAGGTGATCCTTTCTGTAGGCAGCTCAATGGATAGTGGCAAAACCACATCTGCTGCCTATACTGCCAGGGGTTTAAAAACCACAGGTAAAAAAGTGGCCTTTATCAAACTCACCGGCACAAGCTTTACCAAAGACAAGGATTTTGTATACGATTGTGGTGCGGATGTTACCGTTGACTTCACTGATTGTGGCTATCCGTCTACATACATGTGCAGCAAGGAAGAGATCCTGGATGTATACCAGACCCTTCTTTACAAGCTCGCACCTGAAGCACCGGATTATATTGTTATGGAGATCGCCGATGGCCTTTTGGAACGAGAAACAGATTTTCTGCTCCGCGACAAAGCTTTTATGCAAACCATACATAGTATGATCTTTTCATGCGGTGACAGCTTAGGCGTATTCTATGGTTTACAGTTATTGCATTCGTTTGGTATTACACCAGCGGTAGTTTGCGGTCGATTTACCATGAGTCCGTTGCTCATTCAGGAAGTAAAGGCCAAAACTGATATTCCAACGCTCGATATCGATCAATTGGCAAGTGGTGAGTTTGTTTACCTCTTCGAAATATCAGGGGTGCGTATGACTTATGCTGCCTAATACGCAACAGCATATCACTCAAATATTTTTCCGGCATAAAGGGATGCTATTGGCTGCCTGTGGGTTAGGGTTGTTCAGTCAGGCATTGTCGATAGTTATTCCTTTATGCGTCGGAAAATTCTACCAGCTTACATTTTCCGGTGGAAGTGCCAGAGGTCACTTATTCGATCAGGTTTTCGGGCACATCCAAAACATAGATTCATTTTTCCTGCTCTTTGTGTTGGTGATCGCCTCAAAGTTTGTCTTTCAATGGGCATCAAAATGGTATACGGCCAGGAACGGTGAATACTTTATCAAGTATCTGAAAGACATCTTGTTTGAGCACCAACTCAAAACCCAACTGACTTACTTTAAACAAAGATCGGTCGGTAAATATTTGCTACGGTATAGTGGCGATCTGCAATCGGTACAGAGAATGGTTACCCACGGTTATATTGGCGCTTTCAACGACACCTTGTTCATGATCGGGTCCATTGCATTACTGTGGCAATTCAATGTTTGGCTTACCTGCATCATCATGGCAAGCATCCCATTGGTATTCACTGCGAGTTACTTTCTTGAGAAAGCACAAAAAAACATAGTGGAAAAAAAACGCGACAGCAGTGCACGAAACCTGGATTTTGTTTCCGAACGGCTGCACGCCATCATGACGATAAAGGCCATGAACAGGTTCACTCCTGAAGTGAATCAGTTTCAGAAACTCACCAACAAACAATTAAATATAAACCTGCAGTACAGAAAATATGCCGGTTTGCAAAGCGCACTTATTACGCTGCTTTCCTATTTATTGCTGATGGCAGTGATGTATGGCGCTTATAATTTGCAACAACAGGGAGGTGCAGGTACTGACGGTGCAACACTTCTGGTATTTATCATGCTCACGATACAGATCATCCCGACCATCAGGCGATGGATACAAGCGGGTATGTATCGACAGAACGGCATGCTATCCATGCAAAAGATCGGGCAGTTAATGCAACTACCGGTTGAAGATCTACGCAAAGAAACTATTGCGGTGCATCATGGCCAATTATCTATTGAGCACCTTCAGGTATCATATCAGGGTAAACAGATCATACATGACTGGTCGGCCAGTTGCCCTCCGAAGGCCATCACCTGGATTCGGGGTCAACAGGGAAGTGGCAAAACTTTGCTATCCGGCATCATGCTTGGATTGATCACACCGGATGCAGGTGAAATATCACTTGATGAACATCATTATACAGATGTTTCCCTTTTCGCTCTCCGCAAGCATATTACCCTCGTCTCCAATGATATGCCTCTGCTAGGCAAAACTATATACGACGCACTGGTATATTCTGCTAAGCGTGAACGCAAGGAAGAAATTGTGGCTATGCTGACACAACTTGGATTTTCAGACGCTGCATCACTACCCGATCAAAAGCTGGGCGCAAAAGGCAGGCATGTGTCGGCAGGTGAAATGCAGTTATTGCGTGTTGCCCGTGCACTGCTCACGGATAAAAAAGTGATCATTATGGATAGCCCCTTTGTTGACCTGGACGCCACTTCCATACAACGCGTATGTGCGCTCCTGAACACAATGAAAAATAAACACACCATTATCCTGCTCAGCGCAAACATTCCGGATGCGATAAAACCCGATGCAGTGTATTCCTTATCATAAATATTCACTGAAATGTACAAACTTGCCCCTTTCCTATTGATCCTGCTTACACTGACTTCCTGCAGTAAAGAACCGGGAGTAGGTGGAAATGCCACCATTGCCGGCAAAGTGTATGCACATCATTACAACTCATCCTTTACGCTCCTGCTTTCGGAATATTATGTGGCCGATACCTATGTGTATATTCAATATGGCGATGATATAAACTACAGCGACCGTTTAAAAACAAATTATAACGGAGAGTATGCCTTTGAATTTCTATATCCCGGCGACTACACTGTTTATACCTACTCTCTTGATTCAGCAGCGATAGTGGATGGCGTGCCGGACCCACAGGATATGGCTATAATTCAACATGTGCAGGTGACTGACAATACAGAATTCACTACCCTTCCCGACTTCATTATCTATCGATGAAACAATTGCTCCTTATAATCGCCTTCCTGGTCGCAGGCACACAGCTGACCAATGCTCAGCAAACAAGAGGTGCCAGAACCATGCTCAGTATCACCTACGAACAGGAAGGTGACAGTGTGCAAATTAGTAGGTACACCTATCAGGAATTCAACAAAAAAGGACTTACCACGAAAGAAGTGATCATGCATCCCGACAGCACCATAAAGAGTCATGAAGAATGGAACTACGACAGAAAACAGCGCGAAACCGAATATCGTGTGTATACTAAAACCGGCACGCTTGACAGAAAGCTGATCACCACCTATGATCGATTTGGCAATAGGAAGCAAACCGTACTCTTTAATGGCGAAGGAGCCGTGCTGGAAACAACAAATTTCACCTACAATCGATTTGGCAAAAAGACGGATGAGATAACGCTCAATGCACAGGGTGAAAAAACAAAACAGATCTCCTTCGAATATGATGACCATGGCGCTTTGATCAAACGTATCATTTATGACCATAAGGGTCATATCATTTCACAAAAAACCTGGACATATACCTATTGAGCATCTGGAGATACATATGGTGTTTAATGCTTTTGCTGCATGCAGGGTTGATCAGCGGACAGCAACAGGATGCTGTCATTACTGGCGCTGTGCAGGTGCAGAAAAACATTGATCGCACATTCTCTGCTTCACTTTTTCTACAAGGTGCCTTGCAGGAAAATTTCAGTGAGCCCGGATACTGGATCGCTGATCTGGGTGTGAGATGTAATATCACCGACTACCTTTCAGTGGGTGCACATTTCCGACATAGTCAGGTATATCAGCTGGATAACACGTTTGCATTCAGAAACTACGTTTATGGTGAGTGCATAGTCCAGAAGCGCTGGTCAGACCTCACGATCGCCTGGAGAGGCCGGTATATCACCAAATACTATTCCTGGAATCCCCTTGCCGAAGATGTGTATCGGGAAAACAAGCATTATGCACGCGGCAGGTTTCTTTTGCGGTATGATCTGTCGTATCACCACGACATTTTCGCAGCTGTTGAACAAGTATATCGCCTCGATGAGCAGATGCAAACAGAGCGCATGCGCTATAGTGTCGGATATGGGTATACCTTCAATAATTTTCACAAGATCCAGTTGAACTATACGGTTTCCACCCAGGAAAACCGGGAAGCCCCAGATACCGACTATATTAGTGGGGTAACTTACTTCTATAAGTTTTAATTTTACATCATGAACAGAATATTCGTTGCGGTTGCATTTTGTGCGACATTATGCCTCCTGGCTGCCTGTGCGGAAAAAAAAGAAAATACAAGCGAGCCTGCTTCCGGCGCTCAACCTATTGCCATAGCGATACATGGTGGAGCTGGTGCCTTGGCCAAAGGTTCATACACTCCCGAACAAGAGGCTGAGTACCATGCAGTACTTAAACTGGCTGCACAAACCGGATATGATATGTTGAGCAGAGGAGACAGCGCCAAGGATGTGGTGGTTGCAGTGATCAAGATACTGGAAGACTCACCATTATTCAACGCCGGCAAAGGCAGTGTGATCGCGGCGAATGGCAAAATAAAAATGGACGCTTCCATCATGCATGGCGGCACCCTGGATTGCGGTTCAGTAAATAATGTGCAGCAGATCAAAAACCCGATCACCGCTGCACGTATGGTGATGGATTCTTCTAAATATATCATGTTCAGTTCTTCCGGCGCAGAAAATTTCGCTAAAAAACATGGTATTGAAATGGTTGACAGATCCTACTTCTATACACCACATCAGGTTACACGCTGGAAAAAATCAAAAGATAGTACGGATATCAAGTATATCAAATATGTTGACAGCATGGTAGCCGTACAGGGCAGCACCATGGCAGCGGTGCCTGAAGAAGGGGAATTTGGCACAGTGGGTTGCGTTGTATTGGACAAGTATGGCAATTTAGTGGCCGGCACTTCAACAGGCGGATTGATCAATAAACTTTATAATCGCATTGGTGATTCTCCAATTATTGGTGCGGGCACTTATGCTAATAATGCCACCTGTGCGATCAGTTGCACCGGAACCGGTGAGGATTTCATTAAAATGGTTGCGGCTAAAACGGTTAGCGACCTTATGGAATTCAAACAAATGACGGTTGAAGAGGCCACCTACGACATGATCCATGTCAGATTCAAACAAATTACCGGCGATGGAGGCATGATCGCCGTAGACCACAATGGAAACATCGCCTTTCAATTCAATAGCGATGGCATGTTCAGAGCATCTGTAAATGCCAGGGGAGAACTTACTTCTGCCATATACTAAGCATGCGCAAACAGATATATACTTTATTTATTGGAACGTGTCTGCTGAGTGCCTGCAGATCAGATACACGGGAACCTTCCGGTTATGCAGTCATGGATGTGATCGTTGTCTCGGATGGTGACTCTACCTTAAGATCATCTACTTATGTAGATGAACAAGGGCGTGCATTAGCCGACTTATATTATTCTGCCAACGGCAAAGCAAATCGCAGGATACAATACGTTTATAACGACACTTTACTGATAGGCATTCGCACCTATATTCAGGAAGAACTTACACATGAAGTGCAACAGTCCTATATTGGCAACCGACTTACCTACCGCAATGAATATGACAAGGGAAATTTGATCAGCAGCACCGAATATTTTTACTATCCCACCGGCACACTCAGGCGAAGCGTAGAGGATTATGCATTTCAGTCAGATCGACCGGTTACTACAGTTACAAATTACGACAAGCAGGGAAACAAGACCACGGTGTTTCGCCAGATCTATGAGGACAAGAATAAAAAGGTGCTCAGCAGATACGAGATGGATGATTACAAGCGGAATTACACCGCCTCAGGTAATTTGCCATCGCGTGAAATCATCTTAGTGCATTTTGGGTATTATGACGCCGCCGACACCATTTCTGATATTATATATCAATATGATGAGTACAGCCGGAAGCGTGCGACCATCTATCAGAAAAAGGGTGCTGTTGATCTTCCAGACAGTTCACATTTTGCATACTATCCGAACAACGGACAACTTCATCAGCAGATCAATTATTTCGGATCGACCAGACAGACCAATAGACAAGTTATCATCGACACCCTTACTTACACCTACGCAGAAAATGGTGATGTTGCAAGTGAAGTGAGCAGTCGCTCAGGTATAACTACGCTCTTTACCTATACCAAACTTTCAAAATAAAAAAGCCGGATGCACCAAGCTATGCATCCGGCGTACTGTGTGTGTTTCGAGAAACTCACATTTTGACTAACTGAACCACTTCCCTTTCATTACCTGCGTGTATATATAATACATAAGTGCCAGCCGGCAGGTCCTGTCCCATTTCAACTTCCTGCACACCCGGTGTCACCCACAATTCCTGCAACAATCGTCCTGACAAATCAAGTAAGGTCAGGTGTGTTTCTGCGGTGATGCCAGATGTATTGATCGTAAATGCAGATACAAATGGATTTGGCCCGATCGGCAAGGTAGTGCTTGCAGGCAGCTCATCGCCTTCACGACAAATGATGGTAGTTACATTGATCGTATTAGACGTAGCAGAACAACCATTGCTGTTGCTTACCACACATTTATATGCACCACTGGTAGTTGCCGAATAGCTCGAAAGTGTAGCACCGGCAATATTGGCATTACCTTTTTTCCATTGGTAGGTTAAGCCCACACCGGTATTGGCATTCAATACCACACTTAAACCAACACAAATTGTGGTAGCTCCAGCAGCCGTGATGCTAGCAGATGGTATCGGTGTGCAATACTTGATGGTAGTAAAATCAAAGTTGTTTTTGCCGGATCCTGTACTGTATCCACTGATATGTAAATAGCCATAACTATCCAACATAGCTTCGCGCGCTACGTCTTCCTTGCTTCCGTTTCCGTTATACTTCAGCGTAAGCTGTTTCGCTCCTGAAGGCGTATAATTGAGACTGATAAAATCTGCCACGGTAGTCGCATTGGCTGATCTACCGGTGGTATAAATATTCTGTGCGCCATCTGTAACCACACTAAAACCCTCATCAGCATATGCGCCTGCACCAGTGTAGCGTTTTGCCCAGTTTTGCGCACCTGTTGATTTATTGTATTTCACGAGCGCAATATCTGCTGCACCACTTGTGCCGATACTGCTACCGGTTACATACACTTCAGTACCTGTAGCCGCAAGTCCGTAAGCAATATCCATCTGATCACCAGTGCCATTGTAATTCTTGAACCACTGCATGCTCAGCGTAGCATTATATTTGAGCGTGAGATAATCTTCCAGATTACCACTTACAAATGAAGATCCGGAAATGTATAAATCACTTCCATCAAGCAACAGATCATAGGCAATGTCATCTCCGTTAGAGGCCCCATTATAGGTGGTTTGAGCGATCAAGGTACCGAGTGCATCGTACTGCAATACCACTATGTCGTTGTTTGTATTGAATGAGGTGCCTGCTATGTACAGATTTGTTCCATCCCATACAATATCTGCGGGTTTATCCGTACTGTTGCCCACACCATTAAATCTGCTTGTCCATTGCAATAATCCGATACTACTGTATTTCCATGTGGCAATATCATAGTTAACCACTGTAGAAGCGTCACCATCTGAATATCCGGTTACATAGATGTCACCAAGTGAAGAAATTGTTAGTGCTGTCAGTTTATCCAATTGATGTGCTGTATGATCATATACCTGCACCCACTGCATAACACCGAGGCTATTGTATTTGATCAATAAGGCATCGTCGTAGGTACCTGTTCCATTGCTATAACCTGCAACATATACATTGCCTAAAGCATCAGTTTCAATAGCAAGCCCCTCATCGTTTTCGCCTGTACCGTCGTAGGTTCTGGTCCATGCGGTTACACCACTTGGATCGATCTTTTGCACCAGCATATTACGTTGCTGGCCGGCCACCATGGTATATCCCGTGAGATACGTATTTCCTGCTGCATCAGTAACAGAGGCCTGCAACTTATCATTAAAATCTCCCTGGCCATTAAAAGTTTTGGTGGCGTTCAACACACCGGCCGTGGTGTAACGCAATGCGCTGGCATCCTTTTGTGTAGCCGCAAAATCGATACTGCCTACTACCCAAACGTTGCCGGCAGCATCTGCATAAATAGTTGCAGGGATGTCCTCTGCATTTGGCGTGGTGCCATTATAATATTTAACCCATTGTTGAACACCGGTGCTATTATACTTAACGGTCATCCATTCATAATCAAGCGAACCACCGCCTGCGGCATCACTTTTTCCGGTAACATATACATTGCCTGAGGCATCTATAAACATATCTCCCGGTACATCTTCCTGACCAACCGGGTTTCCAGTTACCACATTCCATAATATTGTGCCTGCAGGTGAATAGGCGATCGTTCTAAAATCGTAATTCGCATTTCCACCGGCATCAATATCACTCTGTCCGGTTACGATGGCATTCCCGGAAGCATCGAGTTTCAAGGTGGCAATTCGATCATTGTCTACCCCATTGAATATTTTCGTCCATTGTAGCAATCCGGTGGCATTATACTTTAATGTGACATAATCATCATCATCCACATTAGCGCGTATGCCGGCCACATAAATATTTCCGGAAGCATCGCGACCGATGGCCTGCCCCCGATCATCACCGGCAGGTCCGGCAAAGATCATCTGCCATGAAGTAGTACCGGCATTTGAATAAGCTATCGTAATGATATCGTCATTCACACCATTGAACGTGCGACCGGTTATGATACATCCACCGCTTTGATCCGCTACGATACCCGCGCCGCGATCTGTATCCCCACCATCATATCTCGATGCCCACTGCAATGTGCCGGCTGAAGAAAATTTCAGCGTAACACAATCATCGATATTATTAGCATCATGGTCGCTGCGACCGGTGAGGAAAATATTTCCGGCAGCATCCAGATGCATACCGGCAGGCAGATCATCCTCATTGGCCGTATCATAATTATACCGCGTTGTCCATTGCAACACCCCTAAGGCTGAGTACTTTGCCAACAGGATATCGGTTTTCGTGCTTGATGAGCCAGCATCGGAATAGCCGGCAACAATAAGGTCACCCGATGCATCCAAAGCAATAAAGTTCGCTTCATCATCGAGATTGGCGGTGTGGTTGTAGGTTCGGGTCCAAACCGTATCCCCCGACACGTTCAACTTAGCCACCAAGAAGTCCTTGCCCTGTCCGGCGCGAACGGTATAGCCAGCGCAGTAAAGGTTACCGGAAGCGTCAGTTACCATTTGGTTGTAACGGTCGGCATTGTCACCGGCACCGTTATAGCGGTTCGTCCAAAGCGCCGATTGCGCATCCAGACTGCCAAACATCAAACTCCCAACGGCCAGCCAGCCCGGAAGTAAGAATTTGTTGATTTTGAAGTGCATAAAATTGTAAGTTTTTTGAGTTTCTCTACCCTTTCGAGCGCTCGGGAGCGTCCGATCAATTGGGTTAAAACAAAAGTGCTTACAATCTAAAGCCCGTAAAAGGACAGAATTTCCATCCTTCCATGCCTGTCGGCTCCGATTTTGTTATATGTATACACACATATCCGTCAAACCCTTGATTTTATTGGGTTGAGCGGACAAATGGGGCGGACAAAATTGGGCGCTTTCCATCAAAACCGGGAACCCGGAGGACACAAAAAAGCCTCCCTGGGGTGACCCTGGAAGGCTTTAAGTTCAAGTATGAAAAGAAAAGATGTTACTAAACTGCAAAACTTTCTCCACATCCGCAAGTCCTGCTTGCATTTGGATTCACAAAATGAAAGCCTTTGCCGTTTAACCCATCGGTATAGTCGAGGGTGGTATCACAAAGATAGAGGAAGCTTTTCAGGTCGGTGACCAATCGTTCACCACGATCCTCAAATACCTGATCGCCGGGCTTTTCCTCGTTATCGAAGTCCATTTTATAGCTCAAACCCGAACAGCCGCCGCCCACTACGCTCACGCGTATAAAGTACTCGTTGCCGATGCCGGCCTCATGTTTGAGCTGCTCTACTTTGTGTTTTGCCGGTTCTGAGATAAAGATCATATCTGGTTCTCTTTATACGACCCGGAGGTCGCATGTTATGCTAATTAATGTACGATCTTCTCTTCCAGGTGCAACTCAGGCATACCGTTCTTTTTGCGATAATCCTGAATAGCGGCTTTGATCGCATCTTCAGCCAATACAGAGCAGTGAATTTTCACCGGTGGGAGGGCTAACTCCTCAACGATATCCATATTGTCGATGGTCAAAGCTTCATCAATGGTTTTTCCTTTTAACCATTCTG
>JAYRVB010000135.1:0-12437 GCA_041918775.1 Chitinophagales bacterium | reverse complement strand
AGTGGAGCGCAGCGACATCCTGCTAAAGTGGGGTTAGCAGGATAGTAAGTGGAGCAAGGGGACAATCTGGCGCTTTGGGGGGTAGGATAATTATTATAGGTCCATCATGAAGCCCATGCGAATGGTCCATGGGTTGTAGTAGATGGATTCGACACTGTTGAGGAGGTCGTATAGGACCATGATCTGAAATCTGGAGAAGTCGCTTACTTCATAGCTATATCCAGGGCCTACGAAAAGTGCGGAGGCATCAATTTGTAATTCGCCATACGTTGGATCTTCATATTTCCATTTTACCCAGGTATGTTCGAATTCTGCGTGGGCAAAAAAATTGAATACCAGTTCATGTTGGAGAAATACGCGCGGACCGATCACGGAAGCTGAGTAATCCAGGAAGGTAGGCACATCATAATTTTCACGATAGTATTGATAGGTTAGACCGACACCGCCTATGAGCATATCGGTGATGCGATATCCTACGAGCGGTGATACTTCGATGTAGGTAGAACTGCCGAACTGTGCCCCTAAATTACCGCCAACCACGAAGCCATTGCCCCAGGAAGACCGCTCGGGTTTATCGTTGTCGTTATTTTGTGTGTCGGATTCCTCGCTTTGGGGTTCTATCGGTTGTGTTTGCGCCTGTACCAGGCCGGTAAGCAGTAAACCTATGCTTAATAATCCTATATATATGTACCTGATCATGTCGTAAAACTATGAAGATCTATCGAACCAAGCGTCAAGAGATTGCCATCGTCTGTGGAATTTACTCAATTAGCATGCCATTTCACACGAAAAAGCATGAACTTTGTACAGAACCCCTTGTCAAACCACTGCCATGGCCATACATTTACCCCTGAAACAGGCAATATCTCCTCTTATGCAATTAGGGCGAAATCATCGTTTTTCTATCGACTGGCGGCTTTTACTTTTTTTTATCCTGCTTATCCTTTTGCCGTTCATTGTGTTTAGCAAGCCTGTTACCCCAATGTTGGCGACTGATCCTCAGTTTGAAGTGAGTGCCATGCCTGATATACTGGATGAAGATTTCGTAGCGTTTTATTCTTCCCTAACCATTGCCCTTACCAGCGTACCTGCCGACACGGTTTTCATAGTGGCTTATCCCGGGACGCAATTAAATATTGCAGGCGGCTATTTGCTGAACGATACGCTCATGTTCACGCCATCTGAGGCTGCGTTTACCGCTAAGGAGATCAAGGTGAAGCCATGGGACGATGCGATTTTTGAAGGTTTGCATTCCGGCACGATCACATTTGCAGTGATCAGCGATGATCCATTATTTGGTGGAGGAACAATTGATGCGGTCAGTTATACGATCCATGATAACGAGCTTCCTTTTGGGGTGAACACGGTATTTATCACAGATACTGTTTTGCAGGAAGGTTTGCCAGGTGTTCCTTTGTTGTTTTCGATGGGCACTATTCCTGAGGATAGTGTGTATATCACCATTGATCCTGATGATCAAATGCGCATCACAGGCATTCCCGGTGAAGCGATCACATTAGTGTTTGCACCGGATGCTTCTGCACTTTCACTTGATGGATATAATATTCGCGCAGTGGATGATGCCGTATTTGAAGGTCCGCATAGTGGACATATTGTTTTTACCGTAAGTAGTGCAGATCCGGTATATGATGCGTTTACAGTACCTGATTTGATCTATGCGATCGCAGATAATGATGAAATACCAGCGATTTATACTGAGATACCGACTGATACAAGTCTTTTAGAGGGCATCACTGAAATTGAGCTCAATTTTGCCTTGGCTTCGCAACCATCTGATTCAGTGTATATCACTGTGGATCCTGACATGCAATTGCGCATTACCGGATTTGCCGGTGAAGCGATCACATTAGTATTTCCGCCAAATGCAACTTCAACGGAGTGGCATCCTGTTTATTTTCGCGCAGCAGACGATATGGTCTTTGAAGGACCGCATACCGGCACGATGCAATTTACGGTTACGTCGACAGATGCTGTTTATGCAGCGATGGGTATTGAAGATGTTACCTATTCGATCATCGATAATGATGATCCTCCCGGATTAAACGTGAACATTCCTGCTGTGTTGGAATTATCAGAAGGATTGTTTGAGGAGTTACCGGTAGTGATATCGCTGCAATCAGTACCAACAGACACCGTAAAAATTTATGTGCATCCTGATGAACAGGTGCGGGTAACTGAGCCCGGAGTGGCCGTTGCGCTGGTGTTTCCGCCAAATACATCTGCTTTGAACGATCATGTGGCCAACATTAAAGTTTATGATGATATATTGTTTGAAGGCACACATACCGGCACTGTTTTTTTTACGATGGAAACTACGGATCCTGATTATGTAGCACTTTCCATTCCGGATTTATCTATTACCGTTTTTGATAACGAACTTGAACCGAATGTCATTTTTTCTGACACTAGTGGTTTTGCCGGAACAGAAGGAGATAGCATACTTTTCTTTACGGTGCAATTCGGAAGTATTCCACTGTCCACCATGACGATGACTTTGCAACCGGATATTCAACTGAATCTGGGTAAAGGCCCGGGTGATGAGGTGAAATTGAAATTCAGGGGAGATTCGGCTCTGATCGAGAAAGTGGTTGATGTATTTATTACAGAAGATTATAGTGTGGAGGGTGCGCATTTCGGATATATTACGATCACCCTTACGGGTGATGATCCGGGATATGCAGCATGGGATCTGCGTACTATACGTGTAGCTATAACAGACGATGATGGGTTGAGCATTGTTGCAGAGGATCCGGACATGTTTCAGGTGTATCCTAATCTGATACAGGATCAGTTTCAATATATCCTGGCCACACCTGCAGATATTCAGGTGTTTACGGTTTCGGGCACCAGACTCCAAACCATTCCGGCCGGTGCTTTAAGTGGCACTATTGATGCCTCTGCCTGGCCGGCAGGCAGGTATTTCCTGATGGCCGAACAAAACGGCATTCCTTATCTCACGGAATGTGTGAAGTATTGAGTAATTTCTGAATTGGTGACTTTCGTCATTTCACAAGGGTAGGGGAGAGGTCTACTTTTGCAGGTAATCCATTATTATGGCAGAGCACAAGCATGCCACGGCGGTACTTACCTGTTACCATTGTGGCGAAGAATGTAAAGACGAAGATTTTGTGATCGAAGACAAACACTTTTGTTGTTTCGGTTGCAAAACTGTTTACGAAATTCTGCAAGACAACGATATGTGTGCTTATTATGATATGAGCGCACATCCGGGTGTCACCAGAAGGGTAGTGAGCGACACCAGAAAATATGCAGTGCTTGATGATGCGCAGGTGCATGCCAGGTTTGTGCATTTTACGGATGGCACCCAGGCGCATGTTACCTTTTATTTACCGGCCATGCATTGCAGTTCATGCATTTGGTTGTTAGAGCATTTACATAAATTGGATCCGGCCATTCTGAGTTCGCGGGTTGATTTTCCGAAGAAGGAAGTCAGCATCGTGTATATGGAAAAAGAGATCCCACTCAGCAAGGTAGCATTGTTATGCGACAGCGTAGGATATGAGCCCTTGTTGAGTTTGAGCGATCTTGACAAAAAACCGGAGCGCAGTTTTCAGCGTTTGCGTTTGATCAAGATCGGGATAGCCGGGTTTGCTTTCGGGAATGTGATGATGTTGTCGTTTCCGGAGTATCTGGCGGGCGGCGAAGTGGCTGATCCGGGTTTGAATAATTTATTCCGGTTTATCTCATTGGGATTGTCGTTGCCGGTATTCTTTTATTGTGCCAATGAGTTTTATATTTCTTCATGGAAATCGCTGCGCAATAAATTTCTCAATATTGATGTGCCTATAGCGCTCGCGATCATTTTTACTTTCCTGCGGAGTTTATATGCAGTATTTGTAGAGCACGGTGCCGGTTATTTTGATAGTATGACCGGTATTGTATTCTTTATGTTGGTGGGCAGATATTTTCAGGACCTCACCTATAAAACCATATCGTTTGACCGTGATTACAAGAGTTATTTTCCGCTTTCGGTGTCGGTGCTCGCAAACGGGCAGGAGTCGCAGAAGCCGCTCTCGGCGCTGGAAAATGGTGATGTGATCGTTGTGCGCAATCAGGAGCTTATCCCTGCGGATGCCTTGCTGATCAAAGGAAAGGGCCGGATCGATTACAGTTTTGTTACGGGTGAATCGGAACCTGTTCAAAAGCAGATCGGCGACCTGGTGTATGCCGGTGGGCGACAATGCGGTACTGCGGTAGAATTGAAAGTGGTGAAAGAAGTTTCCCAGAGTTATCTGACACAGTTGTGGAATAATATTGATGTATCGCGCAAGGATGATGAAAAGCAATCGTTTGTGCAGATACTGGGCAGGTATTTTGCCCTGATCGTATTGATCATCTCGGCCATTGCCTGTGCGTATTGGTTTGTGCAGGGGGATTACCAGCGGGGATTAGATGCATTGATCACACCGATGATCGTGGCTTGTCCTTGTGCCTTGCTCTTGTCGGCCACTTTTACGAATGGCAATGCTATTCGGTATTTTGGCAAGTTTGGCATTTATCTGAAAAATGCATTTGTGATCGAGAAGATGACAAAGACCACGGCCATTGTGTTTGATAAAACCGGTACACTCACCCAATCCAATACCACCTCAACGGAATATTCCGGGGAGCAGCTTTCTGTGGATGAGCAGCACAAAATTGCCGTGCTGGCCAGTCAGAGCACTCACCCATACAGCAAAGCGATAGCCAGGCAATTGGGAAATACGACCATCTATACTGTCCATAATTTTGTGGAGCATAGCGGTTTAGGAATTGAAGGGGATGTAGACCATAGCCATATTCGTATCGGTTCTGCCGTATTTGCGGGTGTGCCGAATGCCTTGCAGCAGGAACACGGTGTTGCCTACATCAACATTGATGGTGTCGTGCACGGCCGATTCACTTTTGCCAATAAATATCGCGAAGGTTTTGAGCAGATGGTTCGTGGATTGCAGAAGAAATACACCTTGTATTTATTGAGTGGTGACAATGATGCGGACAGGGCATTTTTAGCAGCATATTTTGATGCAGACCACATGCATTTCAACCAAACACCGCATGACAAACTGCGGTTTATCAAATCACTGCAACAACGTCATCAGCAGGTGATGATGTTGGGTGATGGATTAAATGATGCCGGTGCATTACAACAAGCTGAAACCGGCGTGGCCGTAGCACATAACAGCAATTTTACACCAGCCAGTGATGTGGTGATGGATGTGCAACAGCTTACGCAATTGCCTGCGCTTTTCCGATATGCTTTTTCTGCCAAGCGCATCATAATAGGCAGTTTTATTTTAAGTATCATTTATAATGTGTTCGGGTTATATTTTGCCCTTCAGGGGAATCTGAGCCCGGTAGTGGCAGCTATACTGATGCCATTAAGCACGATCACCATTGTTTCCTTTACCACCGGAATGACTACAGTCGCTGCTAAATGGGTGATGGGCAAAAGGAGGTGAGTGTGGAAGTGTGCAAGTGTGGAAGTGTGTAAATGTGCAAGTGAGTAGATGAGCAAATGTGCAGATGGGTTGATTTGCTGATGTGCTGATGGGTTGATTTGCTGATTCCGTTTAGGTGAGATGTTGCTTTGCTCTCCCGATAGCTATTGGGATGTTGGTGTGCTGATTGCACAGGCCTACACTACCGCACGACCGCACGACCGCACGACCGAACTACCGAACTACCGCACCGCCGCACCACCGCACCGCCGCACCGCCGCACCACCGCACCGCCGCACCACCGCACCGCCGCACCGCCGCACCACCGCACCGCCGCACCACCGCACTTCGGTTGCTATCGGGACACTACTGCGGTGGGATTCCAAAAGGTGACATAAATCACCTCTTTGCGTGAATTAAGTCATTAAAGTTCGATGCGTATCTAATCAATTTAGCACCCGAATATGAGTGTAATCATTGTTTTGGTCATTGCCAGTGTGGTGGTAGCAGGCGGATTTCTGATCGCCTTCATTTGGTCTGTGAAGCACGGTCAGTATGAAGACGACTACACACCTAGCGTGCGTATGCTTTTCGATGATGAATCAACAACTAATAAATCACATTCAACCAATAAACCTAAAAAGTAGTGTATGGATCTCGTTAAAGTCAGTTATGACAACAAGATTGTCAAATGGTTTGCCATTGCAACCGTATTTTGGGGAATCATTGGTATGACCGTGGGTTTGTGGATAGCACTGGAATTGGTGTTTCCACAGCTCAATTTAGGCGTACCGGTGCTCACGTTCAGTCGCGATAGACCTATTCACACCAATGCCGTGATCTTTGCCTTTGTGGGCAATGGTATTTTCATGGGTGTGTATTATTCATTACAGCGATTGTGTAAAACGCGCATGTTCAGTGATGCATTGAGTAAGTTGCATTTCTGGGGATGGCAGTTGATCATTGTACTGGCAGCAGTTACCTTGGCGCTGGGTATCACTACTTCAAAAGAATATGCAGAGTTAGAATGGCCGATCGATATTTTAATTACCCTCATCTGGGTTGTGTTCGGTATTAATATGATGGGTACCATCATTAAGCGCCGTGAACGACACATCTATGTAGGTATTTGGTTTTATATCGCCACACTGGTTACTGTTGCTGTGTTGCATATTGTCAACTCACTTGCCATTCCGGTTAGCTTAACAAAATCTTATTCTTTATATGCCGGTGTTCAGGATGCGTTGGTGCAATGGTGGTATGGCCACAATGCGGTGGCATTCTTCCTCACCACACCATACCTCGGATTGATGTATTACTTCCTGCCTAAAGCAGCAAATCGTCCGGTGTATTCTTATAAATTATCTATTGTGCACTTCTGGACCCTTATTTTCCTGTATATCTGGGCGGGTCCACACCACTTATTATATTCGGCTTTGCCACATTGGGCACAAACACTGGGTACTGTATTCTCAATTATGCTGATCGCTCCGTCATGGGGTGGTATGGTGAACGGATTACTTACGTTGCGCGGTGCATGGGACAAAGTGCGTGAAGATGTGGTATTGAAATTCATGGTGGTTGCCGTTACGGCATATGGTATGTCCACCTTTGAAGGACCTATGTTATCCTTGAAAAATGTGAATGCGATCGGTCACTTTACTGACTGGATCGTAGCGCACGTGCACATCGGTGCGTTGGGATGGAATGGTTTCCTCACATTTGGTATCCTCTACTGGCTGATACCTAGAATGTGGCGCACAGAGTTGTATTCCAAGTCGCTCGCCAGTTTGCATTTCTGGATCGGCACCCTTGGTATTTTGATCTATGCTGTGCCGATGTATTGGGGTGGATTTACTCAGGCGTTGATGTGGAAAGACTTCACACCTGATGGTAACCTTACTTATACCTTCCTTGAAACCAGCACACAATTGAAGGGCATGTATCTGATGCGTTCAATCGGTGGTACTTTATATCTGGTGGGTGTATTCATGATGGCCTATAACCTGTTCAAAACGGCAGCACAAGGTTCGTTTGTTGCGAATGAGGAAGTAGAAGTTCCGGAAATGGAAAAAGTGATCAAAGTACACAAAAATGAATACTGGCACCGTGCTTTGGAACGTCGCCCTGTTCAGTTCATGATCTTAGCTTTAGTGATGATCCTGATCGGTGGTATCGTGGAATTGGTTCCAACCTTTATGATAAAATCCAATATCCCAACTATTTCAAGTGTGCAACCATACACGCCGCTTGAATTGCAGGGTCGCGATATCTATCTGAGGGAAGGTTGTTATGTATGTCATAGTCAGATGATCCGTCCGTTCCGTTCCGAAACAGAACGATATGGTGAATATTCAAAAGCCGGCGAATTCGTATATGATCACCCATTCCAATGGGGTTCAAAACGAACCGGTCCGGATCTGGCACGTGAAGGTGTTGGCATTCTGAAAAAGCCTGATTCCTGGCACTATGTGCACATGATGGATCCTCGTTCATTGTCGTCAGGATCGATCATGCCTGAGTACAGTTGGTTACATACCAATGAATTAAATATCAGTACCACTCCTGCCAAGATCAGGGCCATGCAGAAGCTTGGTGTACCATATCCTGAAGGATATGACCAGATCGCTAATGATGACCTCATGAAACAGGCTGAAGGTATTGCTGCCAATCTTGAGAAAGACGGTATCGAAACTGCGCCAAACATGGAGATCATTGCCCTGATCGCCTATCTGCAGCGTTTGGGTAAAGACCTGGAAGCGGAGAATGCACTAAATGCTCAACAAACTAAATAATAAAGGATATGAGTTTCACATATTATCTATCAGGTATTGAAGGGGTGAGTATATATCCCATCATATCGCTCATCATATTCTTTGTGTTCTTCATCGGACTCTTTATCTGGGTTCGCAAAATGAGCAAAGCGTCTGCCGACGAATGTGGGCATATTCCGCTGGAAGACAATTACACCATTCAATCACACTCAAAAAATCAGTGACATGAGAAAGCTGATCAATCATAAAAACATACTGGTAACCTTGTTTGCGCTTTTGGCAGCTTCTCCTGCCTGGGCGCAAGCTGCTCCCGCCGCGGATAAAAACTGGTATTTGCACGACGGTACATTTTGGTTACTGATCGTTGTATCCTTCATCCTGCTTTATGTAATCTATGCACTCGCCGAAGTTGTTGTCTGGGGAGGAAAGAAAAAATTCAGTCAGGGCGTAGATAAAACCAAAATGATCGCCCTGCTCGCCGTGAGCGCCTTGTTATTTGTCGGTCAGCCGGTAATGGCACAAGATGCCGCAGCAGTTGCCGCGCCTGAACAACAAACAGCCTTGCAATCGCTCTTTAGCAGTGAATATTTGCCTTTGTATGTGCTCATTTTAATAGAGGTGATGGTGATCGCCTATTTATCGCTCATGCTGGTGCAGCTTTCTAAACGCGAACAACTGGAATCTACCGGTAAGGTAGAAACCTGGATAGGTCAGGTTTGGGAAAAATGGAACTACAAAGTGCCTATCGAGCGCGAGGATGAATTATTAATGCAGGATCATGAGTATGATGGTATCCAGGAATTGGATAATACCATGCCACCATGGTTGCAGTATATATTCTTCTTCACTATCGCTTTTGCCATTGTATATTTATGGTATTACAACTTTGGTAGCGGACTTACACAGGAGGAGGAATATCAGGCTTCGGTAGATAAGGCTAAAATTGAACAAGCCGCCTATCTCGAAAAACTGTCGGCAAACTACGATGAAAACTCGGTGGTGATATCCACAGAAGCGGCAGTACTGGCCAATGGCAAGAAAACCTTCGAACAATGGTGCGTTACCTGTCACGGTGCAGTTGGTCAGGGCTCACCTTCAGCTCCTAATCTCACAGATGATTATTGGATACATGGCGGGAAGATCAACGATGTATTTAAAACCGTAAAATACGGTGTGCAAGGCAAAGCCATGGCTGCATGGAAAGAAGTGTTGGATCCGAAACAGATGTTTGAAGTGAGTAATTATGTAAAATCGTTGCACGGCAGCAATCCACCTGATGGCAAGGCACCGGAAGGTTCATTGTATGTGGAAGGTGCCGCTGCTCCGGCAGATGCATTAGCTGCACCAACAGATACATTGACTGTTGCAGATACTGTGCAAACAGCAGCTAAATAACAGGTTTTTTCGGAGGCAGCCTGTTGATCAGGCCAAAAAACAGGCTGCCTCTATTTTATCAGCAGGCTCAAAGATGTTAAACGCATGAAAGAACAAGATGATAAGTCATTTCGTGACATTATCTACACAGCAGATGAAGAAGGCCATCGCAAATGGGTATTCGCCACAAAACCGCATGGCAGGTTTTATAACTGGCGTACTTATTTAAGCTGGGTTTACCTGATCGTATTTTTCACCTTGCCTTTTATCAAGGTGAATGGCAATCCTCTTTTCCTGTTTAATATTCCTGAACGAAAATTTGTTTTGTTCAGCTATGTTTTCTGGCCGCAGGATTTCTACCTCTTCGCACTTGGAATGGTTACCTTCCTGGTGTTCATTATTTTCTTTACTGTACTCTATGGTCGACTGTTTTGTGGATGGATCTGTCCACAAACCGTGTTCATGGAAATGGTGTTCCGCAAAATTGAATACCTCTTCGAAGGCACGGCAGAACATCAACGCCGACTGGCAAAAATGCCCTGGAATCGGGAGAAGATATTACGGAAAGGGGGCAAACAGATCGTATTTTACCTTTTTTCTTTTTTGGTGGGAAATACCTTTCTCGCCTACATCCTGGGTGTAGATCGCGTTGTGGAGATCATGACCGAATCATTGCATGAGAATGTAAGCGGACTGGCCATCATGCTGGTATTCTCCTTTGCCTTTTATGGTGTATTCGCCTTCCTCCGCGAAAATATTTGTGTATTTGCTTGTCCCTATGGCCGTTTACAAGGCGTGCTCCTTGATAAATTCTCAATCGTGGTAGCCTATGATTATAAACGCGGCGAGCCAAGGGGGCACCATAAGCATGGTGAGGAAGAGAAGCAATATGGCGATTGTATCGACTGCGGCTTGTGTGTACGTGTATGCCCGACCGGTATCGATATTCGCAATGGTACCCAATTGGAATGCGTGAACTGCACTGCCTGTATCGATGCCTGCGATTCCATTATGGATAAGATCGGGAAGCCACGCGGTTTAGTGAAATACTCGTCTGAGAATAATATCCAAACCGGAGAGCGTTTGCGGTTCACTCCTCGTATGAAGGCGTATTCTCTTGTATTACTCATTCTGGTATCCATCCTCACCATTTTGCTGGTTACCCGCAAGGACGTAACGGCTACAATTACGCGCTCTTCCGGGTCATTGTATCAAAAGCGGGATAGTGTGACGGTCAGCAACCTTTATAATATCAAGATTGCAAATAAAACACATCATGATTTTCCTATTCACCTGAAAGTAGAAAATATGGATGCACAGATCGAAATGATCGGAAAAGAAGTAGATATGAAATCCGAATCATTGTCAGAAGGCAAGTTCTTTATAGTGATGTCGAGAGATCAGATCAAAACCATGAAATCGGATCTGGTCATCGGTGTATACAATGATGAGGAGAAGATCACGGATGTGAAAACATCATTTTTTGGACCAGTATCAAAAAAATAAACTATGCATTGGGGAAGAAGTATGCTTTTAGTGTATGTTGGCTTTGTAGCTGTCATACTCTTTATGGTAGTTCGCTCATTTGGTCATGAAGTTGAATTGGTGACGGATGATTACTATGCCGAAGAGCTGAAATTTCAGAATCGTATCGATGCGGAAAAGAACGCACTACCTTATGTAGACTCTGTGTCTATCGCATCGGATGCGCAATCGGTAAATCTGCAGTTTCCGCCTACTTTAACGGATATCAGCAATGGCAAGGCGTATTTTTACAAGGCCTCGGATGCTGATCAGGATCTGCATCTGAATCTACAGCCGGATGCAAGCGGTAAGGTGCAATTCGACCGTGCACAGCATAAATTTGTAAAGGGATTTTACACCCTGAAACTTTCCTGGAATAAAGACGGGAAGGAATTCTATATGGAAAGAAACGTGTATTTGTGACCACCTTATTGTTAGCGGCCTTCATTACCGGCTTATTCGGTAGTTTGCATTGCGCAGGTATGTGCGGGCCACTAGCTTTGTCATTTAATTTGCAGGAGCGCGGCCATGCTTCCTGGCATGCCTTGTGGTACAATTTGTCGCGCATATTTGCCTATATGGTACTGGGTGCCTTGTTTGGTGTGATCGGGTTGTCTTTTAGTTTTGCCGGTTTACAACAAGCAGTGAGTGTGATCATGGGCGCATTGATCCTGTTATTTGTGATCTACAATGCCCTTTCCAGAAATCACATATTTCAATTGCCGTTTGTAGAAAAATACACAGCAGCTGTTCGCTACAAAATTTCGAAGGCATTTGCCGGTAAAGGGATCACGCATACACTAGCCCTTGGCTTTTTTAATGGCTTGTTGCCCTGCGGATTAGTATATCTTGCACTTGCAGGTGCAGTTGCTTCCGGATCTGTGGGGCAGGGAATGATCTATATGTTGTTCTTCGGGTTAGGCACATTACCTCTCATGTTCAGCTTTGCGGCATTTGGCAGTTATCTCGGATTTAAGCAGCGCATTTTCATTCGGAAGTACCTTCCGGCATTCAGTGTGGTGGTCGCTTCTTTATTGATCCTGCGTGGATTGAATTTGGGCATCCCATACATCAGTCCACAATTTGACTCTCAGGCGCAATTAGAACGCACGGAAGCACATCAGGTATGTAAACCCTGATGTTTGTGTTTCCTGATAAAGCCCATTCTGCTTACCTTAGCGTATATGACCATTGGGGATATCACGCATTATTTAGAAAGCATTGCACCGCTTTCATTACAGGAGTCGTATGATAATTCGGGTTTACTGACCGGCGACAGAACGGCGCTTGTTACAGGTGTTTT
>JAYRVB010000134.1:0-4677 GCA_041918775.1 Chitinophagales bacterium | reverse complement strand
CGGACGTAAAACCGCTCACCGCAAATCCATGCTGGGTAATATGGGTACATCACTCATTTTACACAAGCGCATTGTTACTACTTTGGCAAAGGCAAAGGAATTGCGCGTGTTCATTGAGCCGCTGATCAACCGCGGTAAGGAGGATACAACACATAATCGCCGTATGGTATTTGCCAGCCTGCGCAGCAAAGAGGCTGTAGAAGAATTGTTTACCAATATTTCTGGCAAGATCGCTGAACGCAATGGTGGTTATACCCGCATTTTAAAAATTGGCGAACACCGTGCCGGTGACGATGCAGAAACATGTTACATTGAGTTAGTTGACTACAATGAGAACATGCTCAAAACAGCGAAACCAGCAGGAGCGAAAAAACGCAGCCGTCGCGGATCCGGAAAAGCTGAAAAGAAAGCAGTTGAACCGGAAACTAAAGCGGATGAAACTTCAACAGAAGAGAACGCTTAAGCGCACAAGCATATCATTGATCAAAAGGCTCCAGTTTTGGAGCCTTTTGTGTTTTGATATGGATGCTCATCTCGATTATATGGTGGTGTTTTTTCATAAACTTCCGCCATGAATACTTTGTTGACTGCCCGTATAATCTCTTGAATGAAGTGCTTACTGCATGTCGACAAAAAATGAATGATCAGACATGCTGGACCAAACCTAGGGTTGAGAAAATCTCAAATTAATTTCCAAGCCAAAGTTGTTTTGCATATTGATGGCCATCATGTAGAACTGTCACGATGTAATTGCCTGGAGTAAATGTTTGGCATGCCACCGTGTAGTTTGCGTTTATACCGGTTTCTGCATAGACTAATTTTCCTTGCAGGTCGCATATCCGGAGTGTCAACTTTGTTTCAATGCCATTTGGAATCTGGATGAACAGATTGCCGTCTGCGCTATATAGATCGATGGTGTAATTAGCCTGTGGCGCTATTTCTAAAGGAAAAAATGTCTCAATCGGTGTATCTGATCGATTCTCAACGGCGATATCTTTTATCGTGAAGGCGCGGTTGGAAGCATCTACGGTCAGACGTATCCAGCCGTAATAGGTGCTGTCGCCTTCAGCAAGTTTAAGACCTATAAATTTGTCGGCTTCACCAAATACCCACTCTCCGGCCTGCGCGATCGGGAAGTAGTAGAAAGAGCTGATAATGGCATAAAATTGAAAGGCCAGGGTTTGATAATCGTTTTGCAGGAAATTTCCTGCGTAGGGGCCAATCTCTATACCTGAACCGATCGCATATGGATAGGCATAGGCACCACCACCACCGGTAAAGGCGGCTATCGCATTCTCATTTTGTGGAGCTGCGATGATGGCATTGATGAAATAGAAATTAAACCCACCCCAATAAGTAGCATACCAGAAATTGCTGCTGGTAAAAAAGAAGTTAAAGTCGTTTACACCATTGCCATCCAGATCTAATTCCACTCCGGTGCCCGGTACATCCACAGTCACATCCGGATCAAAATCCGTATAGATCACCTCTGCATCACTTGCTTTGGGGAGCAGTATCGCCGCCATTGCCGAATAGGCCAACGGGGAAAGTGATCGATTGTTTTGCTTTAGTCCCATATTCGGAAAACAAAAAAACCTCCTGAAAGATTTTCAGGAGGTTTTGAAATTATGGTGTTGACAGATTAATTATTTACAAAAACCTGTTTTACATAATGCGCATCGTCTTCAGTTGCTACACGAACAGTGTATACACCAGTTGAAGCAGATTCAAGAGCGATCTGCATGCCATTCATATCCAGGCTGCCGGTGAAGATCTGTTTACCCTGAACATCAAATACCTGAACAGTTGCAGCTGATTGAATCTGAATATCATTGATGTAGATCATATTTCCGTTGCTGTATACCTGCATAGCATCAGGATTAAGGGAACTGATCGCTGTAGGCATTTCGCCAGCTTCGATCATGCCTTCAGGTGTTCCGTTGTATGCATAGTCGATCAGAATTACTTCTACATCAGCATCGTTTACAGTTACGCGAACCCAACCATAATATTCGTTGCCATCACCGTCAAAACGCACGCCTACATACTTATTGGTTTTTCCAGGCCATGCACCGAATGCATAGAACTGGTAGTTAGAACCCGGAGCCGGATATCCAACAACGCTCAGGAAGGCACCCATGTAAACATTGGAGTTCGTATAGATTGCAGCACCGCCATCAATTTCGGCACCAGCGTTTAATGCTTCAGCATATGCGAGTGTACCGCCACCGGTAGTAGAAAGCGGATAGGCAACTACGCCATTTCCTGCACCCGGATAGATTTTCATTACATTGAACAAGCCATCAAAATAAACACTGTGGTTAGTTACAGTGTAGAAGAAATCAGGTAAGGTGAGGGTGGTCACGCTAAAGGTGAAATCCACATCGCCATTGTCATCCATATCTACATCGAAAGCGCCAAGCGGGAATACAGATTCATCCGGATCCAGATCGGTATAATTGATCTGACCTTGGGCTGCGGTGTGTAACAGGAGGAATGACCCTGCCAATGACGAATAGGCTGCCAACTTCTTGCCGGCAGATAAGGGTGTAGAAGTACTCTTCATTTTGATGTTTTTTGGTTAGAACTTGAGGCTAATATAGGCATTTTTTTAAAACTGGTAAAAACAGGGCAAAAAAAACCCGGTCAGCCGACCGGGTTTTATAAAAGCTAAGTAAATCCGGAATTAGTTCTGGATATACATTTGTTTGCTGTAAGAACCTTCTGTACCAGTCAATTGAATGGTATACAGACCGGTAGCCACATTGTCGAGCGTGATAGAGAGGTTGTTGTCAGCAACGCGAGCAGAGTAAACTGCCTTACCGTTGAGGTCGAATACGCGAACGTTTTCGATACCAGCCTGAGCATCTTTCACGATTACATTGATGGTGTTGCCATAGCTATAAGCTGAAACCTGTGCTTCAGTAAGGGTAGCTACGTTTACATCATCAGCACCGGCTAAGATCTCTGTTCCAGCTACATCGTCGTAAGCGTAGTCTTTCACGGTAAATTCAACCGGACCAACTGATACATCAAGACGAACCCAGCCATAGTGTACATCGCCATCAATTGCGAACTGAACACCAAGGTAAGCGTCTGTTGTGTTCGCGAATGGACCATAGGTAGCTCCACCGAAGATAGAAGCCAATACACCATAGTTGATAGCATTACTGATAAAGCCAGCATCTTCGCCGATCGCATCACCAGAAGCAAGCGCGCTACCGTAAGGCAGGTAAGCACCTGTATAACCAATGATCATGTTGTCAGGACCACCGTAGCCATAAGCTTCGAGGTTACCGATAACGTAAGCAAAAGTCCATGTTCCGGCAGTGTTAGAAGCCGCTACCATGAGGAAATCTGTGTAGCCATCATTGTCCATGTCGAGTTCGTAAGCCTCACCAAGGGCAACATCAACATCCTCGATGTCGGTGTAAACCACAGCGGCGTTGGCGTCAGAAGACACGGCAACAAAAGCACCAGCCATTGCTGAATAAGCAGCTAACTTACCAGCGTTTTTTGAATTGTAGATTTTTTTCATATCTGCAGATTGTTGTTAAAATTTACGAGTGCGAAAGTACGCATTATTTTTAGAAAACACACCGATATTGCCGCTTTGGGCGGAAATTTATCAATCGGAATATGGTAAACTGTTGAATTATTCAGACAGGTGCACCTGTTTGCGGTATACACCCCTGTCTGATTGAAGACTTACGATATAATTACCCGAAGCCAGCTCATTGCAGGAAATAGCTTGTGTACCTGCAGAAATGTCCAGTTTTTTAACCAGTTTACCGTTAAGGTCAAACAAACTGCCATTCAACTGATCCAGATCCTCCGGAATGCTGATATTCAGGATATTGCCGTTTGCATACACCTCTGCCTGCATGATAGGCATTTCTTCTATACCGGTTGCAGTCTGGCCTGTGAAAATAGGCTTATTCGGCTCGCTTTCATAAGCATAATCGTGGATCGTGATGGTTGCAGCATCATCAGATACAGACAGGCGTATCCAGCCATAGTAACGATCCTTATCGATGTTAATTCGAATGCCCATAAAGCCCATACTGGTATCAAGCCAGTTTCCACCAGTGTATGAATAATAAGGTGCGCCTAACAATGACACATTTACCATGACACCAAGAGAGCCAGCTCCTTCAGCAAAATTATCGCCTGAGCTGATCGCTTCATCGTCTGGTAAAACCGGGGCATAAATGCCGGAATAGCCGCTATAGGTAACCATTTCGCCCAGGATCTCATTTCCGTTGATAGCAGCAGCCAGAGCCACTTTTACCCCATAGGTAAAGGTGAATCCCAGGTAGGTGCCGGTGCCGGAGAAACTGTAGATGGAGAAGTTGAAATCATCTGTTCCATCCTCGTTCATATCGATAGTAAACTCGGCCCCTTCACCACCGATCAGTTGATCGGGATCAAGATCAGTATATACAACGGTGGCATTGGCTTGTTGCATGCCTAAGAATGCTGTTGCGCTTGCTGCATATTGGAGCAGGCGTGTGGGAGTAGATGTTATTTTTTTCATACGAACATATCTGATACCAAAACTATGCTAAAAATGGCTGCCTTGGGTGGCAGCCATCCTAATTTTTGTTAAAAATTTGACTTCAACGGTATAAAAGCCGGCTTATCACTTGCTGGACTTCTCCCGGTGTAAACTTTTAT
>JAYRVB010000133.1:0-2305 GCA_041918775.1 Chitinophagales bacterium | reverse complement strand
CTCGTACCTTGCGTTCCCGGTTTAATCCGCCGCCGGGTTGCGCGCATGTATCGGTGGAGCAGGGTTCATTTGCCGAATTTCTTACAGCGTTACCCTTAAAACCAACCGGCTCGCAGGTGCGCACATTTGATGGTGGCATAAAAGATTCTTCAGGTATTTATTGTGCAGTGGTTGATCTTCCGATCGGGAATAAAGACCTGCATCAATGCGCAGATGCCGTGATGCATTTGCGTGCAGAATTTTTATGGCAGCAAAAACGGTACAGCGAGATCGCATTTGACCTCACCAATGGGTTCCGAATGGCCTATAGCGAATGGATGTTGGGTAAGCGATTATCAGTACAGGGAAATACCACCAAATGGGTGCAAAAAGAAACGCCGTCAAATACACACAATGACCTTTGGCAATATTTGCAAGTTGTGTTTACCTATGCCGGTACCTTATCCCTTGCACGGGAACTTACACCAATACAGGTGGAAGACATGCGCATAGGTGATGTATTTGTGTATGGCGGTAGTCCGGGCCATGCAGTTATCGTAGTGGATATGGCGGAGGATACTACTCACCACCTCACCTATTTTATGCTGGCTCAAAGCTATATGCCTGCACAGGAAATACAAATACTCCTCAATCCAACAAACCCAGCATTAGGACCCTGGTATCCGATCGCGTTTGGCGAGGTGCTGCAAACGCCCTCCTGGGTATTTGACAAACAGGCGCTCAGGCGATTCTGATCCTATCAAATAAGGTGTAATTCTGTCAGATTGATGTAATCATCCATCGAATAGAAACCATGGGATGTCTCAATACCGATTTTGCCAACGGAGTTGCCTATTTTTGTATTTTCCCGGATCAAGAAAATTCAGATGCAACAGTTTTATACAAATCTTAGTCAGGAGCCAATGCTTACTGATGATTCCTATTTTGAAGAATTGCGCCGAAAAGAATACGGGCATCTGGATAACTCAGGACAGGTGTATTTGGATTATACCGGGGGCAATCAGTATAGCACATCACAATTGCAGCATCATTTTCAATTATTAAGCACGCATGTGTTTGGCAATCCCCACTCAGTAAATCCAGCATCTGCGTTTAGTACGGCTCAGGTGGAAGCAACCAGAGAAAAGGTGCTATCGTTTTTTCGGGCGCAAGATTATCATTGCATATTCACAGCTAATGCAACCGGGGCGCTAAAAATCGTTGGAGAATGTTATCCTTTTGAAGATAAAGGTCGCTTCGTATTGCTGGCAGATAACCATAATTCCGTAAATGGCATACGTGAGTATTGTCATGAGAAGGGTGGAAGTTTTACCTATTGTCCGATACATTATGAGGATCTGCAAATTGATGGCGGCAGGCTTGCGCAATTGTTATCCGATACTGGTGATTATGCCAACAAATTATTTGCCTACCCTGCGCAGTCGAATGTGAGTGGTATACGTCATGACCTGGGATGGATCGCTAAGGCACAGGAATTTGGATGGGACGTGTTACTGGATGCCGCAGCGTATGTGCCAACAACTACTTTGGATCTCAGTGTAGTTCGTCCTGATTTTGTCTCTGTTTCCTTCTATAAAATTTTTGGGTATCCAACCGGCATTGGTTGTTTATTAGTGCGGAAAGATAAATTTCATAAACTCCATAAGCACTGGTTTGCCGGAGGAACTGTAACACTGGTATCCATTTCCTCTCCACATCATTTTCTTTCACAAACACATGAACGATTTGAGGACGGTACAGTAAACTATCTGGATATTCCTGCTGTACGCAGTGGGTTGGCCTATATTGAACAGATCGGTATGGACCGTATCCATAACCGGGTAGATGGATTAATGGCTTATTTGGTAAAACAACTTATGGTATTGCACCACCACAACGGAGCAGCACTTATTAAAATATTCGGACCTCCTGCGCACCGACATGCCGGCGGTACCTTGATCATGAATGTGTTCGATCTGGAAGGCAAGCAATACGCTTTCGAGCACATTGAACAGGAAGCAAGTAAAATGGATATTTCCATACGATCAGGTTGCTTCTGCAATCCCGGAATAGATGAGACAAATAATTGCCTGACGGCAGATGAGTTAGCAGGATATTATAGTAGTCGCAACAATGGAGACTACCGTGATATGATGGCCTATCTGGAAAAAATGCGTGGTGCCATTCGGGTAAGTGTGGGTATACCTACCACTAAAAGAGACCTGGATCGCTTTGTGGCATTTATTTCAGGATATCTGAATAAAAGCGCTGACTGATCAAACTTATTGCACGCGTTTCAGATCCTCCGGTGTATCTATGCCGATGG
>JAYRVB010000132.1:0-2833 GCA_041918775.1 Chitinophagales bacterium | reverse complement strand
TCGGCAATACTGAAAGTCAGTTCACTGCCATTGCTGAAAATCGCTGTTCTGTTTGGCAGAAAGGCGCCATCAGCACTCGTTTCCACTCGCGCCCAATCGCCACGCGTAAATTTGAATTCGATCGTGTCGCCATCGGTGCCGTTGAGTGTGATCTGTAGATCACCTCCACCATCTGCCTGTAATTGAAAAGCAGTATCTCCCGGCAACCAGCCATTGAAATTTCCGGCAACGAAGACACTGTCCAGCAAGGGCGTAAAATACTGGGGTACATCGGTCACACGCAAAGTCATTTGTGGAACGCCAACCTTAAACATAATGAGTAAACATGCCAATAATGCATATCTGCGTTCACGCAATACGTTATTCCTTACCCGAAAAGCATGATGGAATGTCATTAATAGGTATTTTTGTCGACAAGCATAAAATTACACAATCTGATGAGGCTGTGCCGAATTTATTTTTCCTGTTTGCTCCTTACTGCGTCCTTGTGCAACATCGATGCATTGCAGGCACAATCGCCGGAATGCATGATGCAGGGCTGGAATTGGAATTATCCGTATTTCTATACCGGCATCGGCAATCAGATCGACTTTCTCGCTGCCGAAGGTCCTGCCCTTAAAGAAGCAGGCTTCACGCATATCTGGTTACCCCCTCTGGCAAAATCGCGCGCAGGTTCCACCAGCATGGGTTATAATGTGTGGGATTATTACGATATCGGCGACTATGGTCCTGCCCGCTGGGGTGATCGCGCCGGATTCGAAAATCTGAAAAGTGTATACAATGGCCTGGGCCTGAAAATGGTGGCCGATATGATCTATAATCACCGTGATGGGGGCAACTGGGAAGACAATGGCGCTGTGGAAGGCTGGATAGAGAATATGAATTACACCAAAGTAGCGGCCGGCGATCAACCTTTTCCTTCCGACAGGTATCAATGCTATTTACCCTTAGGCGGCACATCCGGAAACGGTGCAGGCACGTATTATTTTAAGATACACTCTGCCAGCGCGCATCCTAACTTTTTTGCGAAACCCTATCAGGTGCAATTCTGGACAAACACCATAGCAGCAGATAATGTGACCGCCCCCACAGATGAAGTGGAACCAAATGGCGGCGCCGATTGCGGTGAAGCAAATAACAGCATCTTACTCGGAAAAAGAAAGAATGCCGACATAGACAACGGATGCGGTACCGATGAATTTGCATTGACCATAAGCGCTGCAGATTTCAATGCAGCAGGCGATACGTTATGGTTTCGCATGACCAACACGGGTGCAGGCGGATTAGGTGATATGTCCGATCATTTTGTGTACGGTCTCTGGAGCGGCGCACTGGCTGCAGATATTCAAAGCCAGATCCGCTATCAAACCATGACCGATTTTTCGAATGTGCCAAGTGGTCATGGTGTTATGAATTACCTCAACTTCAAACCAAACGGAAACCCGACACAACTGGGCGGCGATCTCGATGCGATGTTTTTTTATTACGATGTCGATCAAACCGTGCCATCAACACAAACCACTTTGATCGATTACACAAAATACATGTGGAGCGAGGAAGACATTCGTGGTTTTCGTATGGATGCCGTAAAACATTTTCCGGCGTGGTTTGTCGGCGACCTGCTAGATGCTTTGCATGATGCGGGACAAGATCCGGACATGGTGGTTGGTGAATCATACGATTTTAGTCCGGGTGTGCTGAAAGGCTGGGTCGATGCCGTTTACAGCGCAATGGATGAAGATACCCGCAACGCCATCAAACCTCGTGTATTTGACTTTGCCTTGCGCAACAGCCTCGAACAGGCTTGCGATGCTTTCGGATATGATGTGCGCAATGTATTTAACAGCAGTGTGGTGGATGGCGCCGGAGGCAGTGGATTTAATGTAGTCACCTTTGTAAATAACCACGATTTCCGCGATGGCGATCAACCGCTCACCAACGACCCGGAACTGGCCTATGCATACATCATGACCAATAATAAACTCGGTGTACCCTGTGTATATTTTTCAGATTATTATGAACCGGGCAATTTGAAATATATCATCAACGGCTTGCTCGAGGCGCACGACAGATATATTTATGGAGCCACCTTCGTTGATTATTTAAGTCGCTTCTCATCACCATACACTGCAAATTATATTTCCGGCGGCGCAAATACATCCCTTATTTATCAGCTCAGTTATGCAGAGAGTGGGAGAGAGGTAATTGTTGCCATTAATTTCAGTGGCAATACATTAAAAGTAGACCAAACCATCAACACCGCAAACATTTTCGCAGGCGATACACTTACCGATATTTTTTCGCAAACCATTTATCCAACCATCACGGTGCAGGGCGATAATCAGATCTATCTGGAAATACCGCCGCGCAGCTTTGCAGTATATGTGGAGGGCGACCTTACCGACGAACTCATCGACATCAGTACACCGGTGGCGGTTACAGGAGTGGCTATGGCTTTACCCTTCCACGTATTTCCAAATCCCACCACAGGCGATATCTATTTTACCCCATTGATGCAGGATGCCCTTGCTGAAGTGTATGATATGACGGGCAAACTGGTGCACACAGAAAATATCTATTCAGGCGATCAAAGTCTTGCAGTGCAC
Source organism: Chitinophagales bacterium (assembly GCA_041918775.1). Lineage (GTDB taxonomy): Bacteria > Bacteroidota > Bacteroidia > Chitinophagales > BACL12 > UBA7236. The sequence continues at coordinate 227 of JAYRVB010000132.1, read as the reverse complement.
ACTTTGCCTGCGGGACAATATTTACTCAAAATGATCTGTGCCGATCAGGTGCAGGTCGCTAAATTTATCAGGCAATAAAAAAATGACAACATCAATTCAATCAAAGTTCGAAAACATTTTCCCCACTAACGATAACATTCCGGAGAACGCTCAGCTCCCTTTCCCAATTCTGCAACATCAATACCTGGTCAATGGCAACATGCGCACATGGAACGGACCATTTACGC
>JAYRVB010000131.1:0-4193 GCA_041918775.1 Chitinophagales bacterium | reverse complement strand
TCTAGGCCTTTTGTATATAATAGTGATTCCTACAGATCACCTAAAACTACCTGTTTAAAATAATACTCTGCCATCAACAAATCACCTAATCACTTCATCCGCACATTTACACACTTACACATTTGCACACTTCCACACTTCCACACTTGACATCTGCACATTTGCACATGGAGCGCAGCGACATCCCGCCAAAGCGGGATCTGCACATTAGCACACTTGCACATGGAGCGCAGCGACATCCCGCCTAAGCGGGATCATGCCTTTACCGGCATATTGATCAAGATCAAAGCAGCAATTACCAGTGAAAGTAAATGGTAAACCGTGTTGATCATGAATAGTTTCCAGGAATGTTTTTCCCAGGCTACGCGGCTGAGATCGCCGGGGAGAAAGAAGCCCAGCCAGGTGAAAAATGCCGACATCATTACGTTTGTCATTTTTGGCGTGTCGGCCATATCGGGTACGAAACTCCAAGCGGCGATATTATGCGCAAACACATAAGCCATCAGGAAATTTCCGATGGCCATGAATAACAAGCCACGCACAAAAACCGAGGTGGGCGGACGTTGGGTGGTATCCATGTGCATCTCTTTTGCCCATGCTTTGCCAAATAAAGGTGTATACCAGAGGAAGCCAAAAATGAAATTGGCTACCAGTGCGATCAATATCGCAATGATATTTACTTCAATCATAAGGTCTTTTTTTGAGTTTAAATGTTTATTGAAATTACCGGATTTCAATTTGGCCATTATATGGATTTATGCACATATCGGCTTGCAGGTGTATGTTCATAGAGAATTTAGTAGGATTTATTGCCTGTCAATGTCGATTAAGCTCCGGAAATGCAAGCCTCATGTGTTGTTATACCCTGAACTTCAAAGTGTATGGTGTTACACATATTGTTAAATATTGAATGTAAACCCGCGCGGAACCTCGTGACGTATGCGCATAAGAAAAATGATTAATTTCATCGCCATGAAAGCGTTCATGATAATAGCGATCATTGCTCTGATGAGTAATGCATCGCTGGCGCAGGCCCAAGCGCCGGAGGTAGCTTATGATTCCACCCTTGCCAAATCGCTGGGTGCTGATGCGTATGGGATGAAGATGTATGTGTTCGTGCTTTTGAAAACGGGGTCGAACACCGTAACTGAGAAGGCAGTGCGCGACAGCTTGTTTGCCGGGCATTTCGCGAATATGGACCGTATGGTAAAGGCCGGGCAACTGGTAGTGGCGGGACCCATGGAAAAGAATGAAGAGGGCTATCGGGGAATATTCATCCTCAATGTGCCTGACTTTGCCGCGGCAGAGGCGCTTTTGCAAAATGATCCAGCTATCAAAGAAAAGGTTCTTGAACCCATGCTGTATCACTGGTATGGCTCCGCCGCCTTGCCGCTTTATTTGGATGATCATAAGCGGATACAAGCTGAGCAAATTGAGTAGGGCCTTTCTTAAATATTCCGAAGGGGTTCTTGTTGTACATTCTTGTGGTATTAGAAGGAATTGTTTTTGAGAGGAGCCTAAGGGATGCAGGGACACAGAGGGCTCAGAGAAGGCTCAGAGGGCTCGGAGAAATGCGACAAAAGGTGGGTTTATTTCGTGGTGTTCATTCAGCTCAAAGGGTATGAGAATACTAAAAAGGCGGCATAGAAAATTTGAGATGGGTTCGGATTCACTTTACACAATAATCTGACACCGAAAGTTGATTTATGGAAAGCAGGTGATCCAGGCGTATATGCACCCCTTCTGCAGTGATCAAATATTCTATATGATCTATGGTTTGGAGATTAAAAATTTTTGTGGTCAGTATGACCTGCTCTTCCGAATCATGCAAATAGGTAAGTGTAACGGATGCATTAAGGACAGCCAGTGATTCAAGCTGATCGTAAATCGAACAGGATATCGGGGTGTAGTTGGACATATCTTCATAACAATATTTTTGAATAATAATTCCCGATGCAGATCAATGTTTTGCAAGTAGAATTTATGGCGATAAACCCGGAATGGTGAATTTACCGAAAGCAATAGCCGGTAATTAGCATATAATAAAGGTTTTGTAGTTTTATACAAATATGTCAATGCCCTTGCCTTCAAAATGGTTGACGCTTATTTTCTTGTGGCTGTATGGTCAATCAGCATATGCGCAATTTGAATCGATATATGCGTTTGAATCGCCTCTTGGAGAATATCCGTATGGTTCTTTGATATATGACGGACAGTTCTTGTACGGCACAAGTTTTCATGGTGGGCAGAGTACCAACTGTTTGAATGATAATTGCGGTGTAGTGTTCAGGATATTACCGGATGGTTCAGGGTATACCATATTACATGCATTTGATGAAGATGATGGCGCATTCCCCAGAGCTGCATTAGTAATGGTATCGGACACACTGTATGGCATGACCTTTAAGGGTGGTAAATACCATGTGGGCACTATTTTTAAAATCCATAAAAATGGTTCCGGTTTTTCGCATATGTTTAGCTTTAGTGATTCCAGCGGCACTTACCCAAAAGGATCACTTATTTATGCAGACAGTTTGTTGTATGGAATGACCTTGTCAGGGGGCGCATCCGATGACGGAGTGATTTTTAGCATTAAACCGAATGGCACCCAGTTCAAAATATTGCATGCTTTTAATACACCAGTAACAGGTGGTGGACCGTACGCCGATTTGGTATCTGACGGCACCTGGTTTTATGGGACTACTTATGGAGGTGGGTTACACGATAAGGGTGTAGTATTTAAAATTTTACACGATGGAAGCGGTTACACAAAATTGTTGGACTTTGATAACGATATTGGCATCAACTCCTGGGGAAACCTGCTTATAGACAGCACCTATTTATATGGCATGACCTACAATGGAGGCGAATATGGATATGGTGTGGTATTCAGGATCAGGAATGATGGGACGAATTTTTCCAAACTACATGATTTTGATGGTGATCATGGTAGTCATCCTGAAGGTAGTCTTACCTTATTCAGATCAAAATTGTATGGTGTAACACATTGGGGCGGAACAACAAATGATTGTTCATTCGAATGTGGCGTGCTATTTAGCCTCAATACTGATGGTAGTGGATATAATGCCTTATACCATTTTAATGAAACCACAGGAAGTGATCCAAAGGCAGCTGTTACCATAGTACCTCCATATTTATATGGTATAACCTATCAGGGTGGAGCGCATAAAATGGGTACGATATATAGATTTGGACTACATAATACAGTAGACAATGGCATGACCAATGCAATCACTGTTTACCCGAATCCGGTAAATGCACAGTTGGTGATTTCCGGAACGAATGCGCTGGGAGAGGTTCTGTTATATGATATGACGGCTCGTGTCGTATTTCGTTCAGGAACTGCTGCGGAAACAACAAGTTTGGATTTGAGTACGCTTTCAGATGGCCCCTATTTGTTGAACTATTTCGATGGCGTTTCTGCATATTTTCGCACAGTAATTATGAAATTATAGTTAAGGTAATATAATGCCCTGCCGGACAACTCGAACCCCTCCCAAAATTTGAAACTGGAGTATTTACCCAATTTCAGCAGGCTTACAGATGCGTCGAAACCAGAAAAGACAAGCAACTTATATCGCATTTCTCCGAGCCCTCTGTGCCTTCTTTGAGCCCTCTGTGTCCCTGCATTTCTCAGGCTGCTCGCAAAAGCAAACCTCAACAATATCTAAGCTCACGGGAATAAAAAGTTCTACCCAATTGCGCTAAATAAGCTGTGGTTCCGAGCTGATTGCTTAATTTTATTCCCAAATACTCTATATGCGTTCACTTTTGATCCTTGGATATTTCATGTGCGCAAGCCTTATGGCACAAGCACAATTTATGTCGACATACACTACCGGCACATCTGATGTGATCTTCAATGCCGTGCAGGTTTATGAAGGCAATATTCTGGTTGCAGGCAATGAAGGAAACCACATTTTGCTGGTGCGCTACAATACTGCCGGTGATGTGCTGGATAGCCAGGTATTTACAGTGATAGATGATTCTCTGTTGCCTTATGTATGCACCATGATCGTTGATTCTGATGGGAAAATAGTATTGGCAGGTCACAGAAACACAGGCGCTGAATTCTCAAGCTCTGCCTTCATTTGTAAATATGATTATAACACATCTTCAGTGCTTTGGGCGAAAGAAGTGCAAAATCCGGGATCAAGTTTTTATAAAGTGAT
>JAYRVB010000130.1:0-7140 GCA_041918775.1 Chitinophagales bacterium | reverse complement strand
TGTGCATCAAAATAGTTTTTAGATAAGGAACCGCTGATCATTACACTACGCACGAAGGGAAAACTCTGTATACGTTTACTGCGGCGCTGTGCTTTTGGTAATACGGCAGCGGCTCTCGCGTTACCGGATCTCCGTCGTTCTGCCAGCGAGGCATTGTTGTGCACCGTATACAGATCACCAAAACGATAGAGCAACAGATTTTCACAGAGCCTGTCCAGATCGCTTTGCACTTCTGATAAATGAGATACTTTATAATCCATGAACAGCAGCACTTCCTGCACAGTAAGTGGATAGTGAAAAATATCAAAATACAATATCGCCCTGATACATGCAGATTCCCGCCTGGTGAGTGCGGTGGCCTCATGGCCTACGATATGTAACTGCGGGTTCATGAAAGTTTAATGTGGTAAATATAGTTCCACTCCCACAAGATACGTTTTTTTTCTACGACCTCCATAGTTAATCCTGCTATCTGTGCCAGGTCTTCAATATGTGCCGTGCTGCAATCTTCTGATAACACCATGCACACCTGTGTATCTTTTTGCATGAACAGAAATAACCCGGCGAAGAGACGAGAGAAATAAGCATAATCAATACCTGCAAACCAGGCACGTTCGAGGTCATTGCGCGCGTCTTGCGGATAGAAGGGCGGATTGATCACGATCAGATCGAAGCTGCGCCCCGTTAAAGCACCAAAAAGATCGCTGTAAATGGTTTCTACGGAAACACCGTTGGCGCGCGCATTGTCGTTCAATGCAGCCAAAGCTGTTTTATTGATATCGCTGGAGGTAACCAATGCACCGCGTTTAGCCAGCGCAATACTGATCAGGCCATTTCCGGCACCGAGTTCTAGTACTTTGGTGTTGGGCAGTTCCTGTCTGAGTGCGTGTTGTAATAAATAGTGTGTACTGTGAAAATACCCGGGATGAAATACACCCGGTGGTAAAAACAATTTGATATCCTTCCATTTATAGATACTGGAGCCTTGCATGCGTTTGCGCACACGCGGCTGAATGAACATGGAGGAATACAGTTTATACAATTTACGCATCAGAAGCCTTCGAGTTCGGGTTGTCTATAGCGCAGCCAGAATTTTTGCGCAAGTTTGATCTCTATAGGAAAGCGATACCATCCTCGTTTATACCTCAGGGATGAAAAGGAGCGTATCATCTTTTTTTGAAAGGGCGTGAGTTTGATGTCGCTTACTGTTGGGTAATACCCGTGAAGTACTGTTTCAAAATTTTTGATCGTATCGATCATGTAGGGTTTTAACCAGGGAGTAAGCGGATTTTTCCGGAGGTCGAATTTTTCCCAGGCAGGTGTGATCCACTCATCAAGCGATTGTGGAAACCTGAAACCATTTTGTTGTACTGCGGTAAATAAGGCACTTCCTTCAGTAGGCACTGGTGAGTATACATAAATGATGATCTCGGTGTCGGGGTTGATCTCTTTGACCTCGCGAATGAAAGCGATGTCGGCTTGAATGCGCGCCATGGTTTCGGCCTCATCAGCGCCGGGTGTACCTAATACGAAGGAGTATTCGGGAATGATGTTAAATGCGCACATGCGAGCGGCAAATCGTTTGATCTGTTCGCCGGTTTGAGTGCCTCCTTTGTCCATGAGTTTCAGCACCTCATCATTACCGGTTTCTGCGCCGAAAAAGATCATCCTGCATCCCGAATCGCGCATCAATGCCAGGGTGGTGTCGCTGTATTTATCGATGGTATCAATGCGGCCTTCTCCCCACCACGACATACCCTCCTGCAACATCAGTGTGCTGAATTCGGCGGTTCTTTGTTCTGAAACAAAAAAATTGTTGTCGTGAAATTCGATCGCATCACCGCCATAGGTGGACTTCAGCATTTTGATATCGGCATAAACCTGTGCGGCGGATCTGGCTTTCCAGCGTGCCTGATAAATGGGCACTATTCCGCAAAATGCACAAGTGAATGGACAACCAATACTACTGTGATAGGCGATAGTGCGTTGGCCAAGTACGGTTTTACCTAAATATCCCGACAATGGATAAAATGTATGCAGGGTATGATAGGGAAGAGGCGGAAGCTGGTCCTGATCGTAGAGTTCGTCTTTGCGATTTTTGTGTACGGCATTTCCTGATTTCCAGATCAGGTTGGGGATCAAATCTACAGGTGCATCCTGTTGCAGGGCCTGCAGCAACATTGGAAAGGCTCTGTCGCCCGGACCATACACGATATAATCGACCACGCCGCTATCCATGACCACGCTGCTTTGATTGCTCGCAAAGTAGCCACCCCAAATGGTGATCATGTCGGGAAAGGCAGCTTTTACTTTTTTGGTGATCGGAATGGCTTGTCGCAGTTGCGGTCCCGGCATCACGGTACATGCGAAGCATGAAAATTTTCCGCTGCGGATGTAGGACATTATTTTGCTTTCCGGATCAGCTTCGCGGTTGCCATCTACCAGTACATAAGGGTATTTTCCTTCTATGGTGGCCGCAATGGCTAAGATGGAATTTGGTATGCGTGGCTTGTGGTCAGCGGCGCGCGGGTTAAATAATATGATGCCTTTTATTTCCAACAATCCGTGCTGTTGATGTAAAAATACAAGTTATACGGTGGAATTATTCAGATTTAACGTATTCGATATACACGCAGTTGGGTAGGTATTCAGTTTGCGGCAGTAGTGCGTATCCATTTCATACATAACAGTGCGATCCGTGATTTCAGGTAATGCAGCCATTTTCCTGTTTTCGCAAAGTGAACGGCATGTACGACAAATCGCACCGCAAAAGGATAATATTTTTCGGGATAGGTTCTTTTGAATTTCAGATCTCTGTCGCTGCTGGTAGCCCAGGGTGGAATGGTGTTCAATGCATCACTCACTTCAGTATATAACTCTGTGCCTTTGATCGGATAGGCGGTGGTGATGGTAAAATGATCGGGAAGTGCTGCAAGAAGATGTGCAACCGTGGCATGTATATCTGATTCATCTTCTCCCGGATAGCCCAACATGATAAAAGTGCCCGCCTCAATGCCATGTTGTTGCGTTTCGCGGATCATGGCCTGTACCTGCTGCACATCCACTCTGCGATCCATGGCATCGATAATTTTTTGTGAACCGCTTTCGGCACCTATCCAAACACGGAAACATCCGGCACGTTTTAACAGTTCGATCACTTCTGTGTGCATACGATCGGCACGTGTGATGCATTCGAAAGGCATATGTAAACCCTGTGCTTCGATCAATGCCGTAAACTTGCGCAACCATTCGTGACTCACTGTGAATACATCATCAACAAACCAGATCGTGTCAGGAGCATACCTGTCGCGAATATATATAAGCTCTTCTACTACTTTTTCAGGAGATCTCCTTCGATAACTTTGTCCGTACACTGCTCTGCTGCACCATTTACAAGTATAAGGGCAACCACGCATCGTGCTTACGGAAATGGCATTTTTTCCGTGGTGTTTTTTCCACACATCCAGATATTGTTGCAGATCAACGGCTGCGCGATTTGGCATCGGAAGGATATCGATGTCGCGGATCTTTTCGCGTTCGGCAGTGCGCACGACCTCACCGCTTTCGCGGCGAAAGGCGATTCCGGCGATATTGTCGGGTGCGGTGTTATTTTCTAATCCTTTGATCAGTGCCAGAAAACTCACTTCACCTTCACCGAGTACGAGATAATCGGCACCGTGTTGTAAAAACTGTTCGGCATTATTGCGTACCTCTGGTCCGCCTAAAATGATCCGTATGTGCGAACAGGATGGATCTGATTTAATGCGCTGCATGAGTGTTACCACATGTGCACGCGTCATTAGATTCACATAGCAGGCGATGATGTCGTGTTTTTTGGTGCTGATGTATTGCCACTGTGCATCGGGTGTGCTAAAGGTGGTGTCTAATACATCATGCGGCACATTGTTTTCTTTCAGCCAGGCAGAAATATATAACAGACCTAAGGGCACATAAGGTCGCATGATCTGTTGCTCCCGCTGATCGCTTGCTAAAAAATACCCATGTGTCAATAAGATGCGCATGCCTTGTTCAAAGGTAATGCCCTCAACGCCTATCTGCAATTAAAAGTTGCGTATGCCTGTAGTGTTGCAGCAGGTAGTGATGGTATGTACAAGCACAGCAACAAGATTTGCCAATATTTCAATATGTGCTGCAGAACGAGGATGAGGTGATGCCGATCGGATATCGATATGGGGGAGGTTTATGGTCATTATCAGTAAGTACTTTTCCCCCAACCTCTTGTCATGATTTGCTATTACAAAAAATTAGCTTAGCTTAGATGTGCGACTCCCGGCTCACCAATTTTGGCGATTGCACACATGCTGCCGGACCCATTACATTTGAACCTAAAACACCACTATGCCTCTTTTGAAGACAAACCTTCCCGGCATGCCGCAAGCATTTATGCCACCATTGCAGCAGTTGCGCGACATGGCCACATTTGATGCGGCGTTAGCTGATTCGATAGTTGTGCATGGAGCAACCATTCGATTTGGCCACTCAGTAACAAAACCGATCGATGTACATGCTGACCTTCTGTCCATGTTGACCGGTGGAAGCAAAGTTTCAAAATTGCGACCGACTCTTTCTGTTGATGCGCAATATCGGGGTAAGGGTGCTGTTTTGGCTTTGTTGGATTCGGGGGTGAGCAGGCATAAAGCGCTAAAAGGCAAGGTGATTTCTACGTTGCGATCTAATGGTTCGGATGAAGCGAAGCCGGATCTGTTAGGGCATGGTACCCATTTGGCGGGTATTGTAGTTGCGGATGATCTGGATGGCGAGGCGGCGATGTCGGGCATTGCACCTGAAGCGCGTGTGATCTCGTTGCGTGTGACGGAAGATGATTATGCGACTGCACCCATCTGGCGGATAACCGAAGGGTTAGCAACTGTATTGCACTTGCACAAAACCTTACCTGCTGATGAGCGTCCAACAGCAGTGTTGATCAGCTTCAATGCAACGGATAATGTATCTAAACCGATCGGTGTAGGACATCATCGACTGGCTCAATTGGTGCAGGAATGTCGAAACCGACATATTCCGGTCATTTGTTCTGCAGGAAATATGTATGAACAGCATGGAGAAAGACCAGGTCTTGCGTATCCGGCATACATTCCCGGCATTATTGCTGTGGCGGCTACAGTTGATCGCGCCGGAGCTGAGGGCAAACTGACCTCGTTTACGCAAAGAATTCATCCGGAGAAATCGCATCTGCCAATTTGTTATACACTTGCACCGGGTGCTAAAACGCTTAGCACAGGTATAGCATCAGATACGGCGTATAGTTTTTTATCAGGAAGCAGTCAGGCTGCTGCAGTTACGGCTGCCACTATATTGCTTCTGCAATCGGCGTATGCTGCGCAACATCATGGTGCGTTGCCGGGTGTTGAGTATTTTACAGATTTACTTCCAAAGACCATTTAATTCGAAAGGTATGATGTTATTAAAACCATATGCATGGCTTGATTTTGAGTCGCGCAAAGTGCACGTGAATGTTAAGCTCACTGAAGGATCGACAAAGTATCAGGTAAGTGCAGAAAACATGGATACGTCGGATTCGGTAACTATATTTATCGTGATCACGGTTACCACCTCTTCTACAGATCAGCCCGATCATGATGTGATATATAGTTTGCCGGGCAGCTCTGCACATAAAAAAGTTAAGGTGTTGGTTCGATTTGGCACAGTGGTTAAAGGAAGTGTTTCTCTCCGTATAAATAATGCATTTTTTGACGGGCCGTTATCGCCATTGTGTTGGCTGCGACAAACATCGGTGCCGGAAACAGAATTGCATGTGCATCCATATTTTCCCAGTGGAAGTTCTGTTTATCGCATTACCGGATCGCCATCCATTGTTCGCGATCCTGATGCACATAAGATCACGATCACCTGTCAGGTAACTACTGATAGCGGTAGTTCGGATGAGCTTGTGCAAAATTTTTCGGCAGAGGATATGTCGGTGTATGAATTTGTGGAGCTAAAATTAAAAGAAGGTGAAACGCCAAAAGGCAAAGGAACAACTACGCAGTCGGAAGCTGATTCTTCAGATGATACATAAATAAACTCGCTGAGCCACTTCAAGAACATACATAGCAGATCAAGGTTTACTGCATCATCCGTTTTGATGTTGCAGGTGATCACGTTGTGTATTTGTATGTGCCTGCTGCGCGCAGATGTGTTTGCGCAGGTAGATACGGCCACTATTAATAAGTGGAATACCGAAAGTTTTGCCAAGCTCAAGTCAGACCCCCGACAGGCGCGTTCACTAGCTGAACAGGCATTGTCGGCATCGCAGCAGATCAATTACAACAAGGGCTTAAGTGATGCCTACATGCGCATAGGGTTGCTATTCAAGAATGCGGGTGAGCCAGATTCGGCGATAGGATATTATCACAAAAGTTTACGTTACAGAAAGGTGATGGGCGATAAGGACCTGATCGCACGAGCCTGCTCGAATATTGGTAATTTATATCATAACACCGGACGATTTGATTCGGCTATTTATTATCATTTGAAGTCGGTATCGCTTGCGGAGCAGATCGCAGATACGGTAGGACTTTTGAAATATCTGAATTCCACCGCCGTTGCCTACCAAAAGTATGGTGCATTGGGCAAGGCAAAAGTATTTTATACCCGCAGTTTGCAATTGGCAGATATGACGGGAGCTGTAAAGGAATCTGCCAGGGCACGGAGTAATCTCGCTTCCGTGTATGTAGATTCAGGGGCATATAGATTGGCTTTGCAAACGTTATCGCCATTGTTTGACCAAATGGATGAAGGTCGGGAGGATATCATGGCGAATGCCTATAATAATGCAGGTCTGAGTTATTTATATTTGGATAAACCGGATTCGGCAAAGCTGGCATTTACGCGTTCGCTTGCACTCTATGGTGACATTGTTTCGGATGATGTTGCCACTGTGTTGAGTAATTTGGGTTTGCTGGCCATGTATGACGGAAATATGCAGGCGGCAATTGAGTTTTTTGAACGCAGTAATGCGATGGCTACACAATTGCAAGTGTTCACTTTGCTGGCAACCAATCACACCGAACTTGGCAAGTTGTATCATGCACAGGGCCGGCACAATGAGGCTATGGATGCCTGGTTCAAAGCGATGAGTTATCGCGATTCAGTGGCGTA
>JAYRVB010000129.1:0-5848 GCA_041918775.1 Chitinophagales bacterium | reverse complement strand
TGGCATCGGTAAAAAATACAGGCGTAAATACACTGGCGGGATTAGGGCCATATGTGAATCCGGCTGTCGGATAGTCAAATACGGTAACCGTCGCCTCCGAAGTGTCATTTACACCACACAAACCATCTGCATTTGCCACAAGCGTAACCGTATATTCACCCGGAGTGTCATATGAGTGTGATGGATTTTCTTCAGTGGAAACTGTGCCATCACCAAAATCCCAATCGTAAGAAATGGCATTGTCACTCAGGTTCGTAAATGTGACATCAACCGGATAACAACCACTGTTTGGATCCAAAGTGAATCCTGAAGTGGTTGGCGGAATGGCCAGGGCAAATTTGAATACACCTAAATTGCAATTCGTAGCATTATTGGTATTGCTCACTACGCCTTCAGTGGTTGGAAAATCATCTGATCCGCCACAACCTGCACAAACTGCATGATACACCACACCTGATTTATCAAATCGGCTCGTGCCACCATCCACATGTTCATCAGAGATCGGTCCACCGAAATAGGTGGCATAACTTAAACTCTCCAGGTCTTCAGCAAATACGATGAGATAAAAATCACTGCCATCGGTGCTTGATTGAAATGCATCGCCGGTGATCGGCATATCATTTACCGTGCCTGTTTCAAAATTGTATCCTATGTTCACATTTCCACCCCAGCCGGCCACAAAAATATTATCGCAATTATCTACCAGAAAAGCAGTAGGGGAAATATTCACCACATTGGTACCATCGCCAAATACAGTAGATAACAACATGACTGAAAGCGTACTGTCCAGCTTGGAAATATATTGCGCACTTCCGGCATTGCTATACACCGCACCAACCACAGGATAAGCACCGCGGGTTTGTCCGGTAACATAAATATGATTTTCTTCATCCACCTCTGTTAAAAATGCCTGATCGTATTGATTGGTGCCTAAATAGGTCATCGACATGATGGAAGAAGCGTCGCCTGGAATGATCAGCAGATATCCATCAGCAGAACCGCCGGCATAATCTTCCAGATATGCACCGGCACTGGTATTTAAATTCGTACTGGAGGTGCCACCACATATCACAAATTTATCGCCGATCATTTTTTTGATACTATATGCACCATCATCGGCTGTGCCACCAATAAAACTGGACCAGGTGAGGCTGGATAATGCTACGTTAAATTTCGCAATGAATCCATCCTGAGCACCACCTATTGTAGGTTGCAGCACACCGGCCGTTACAGGCAGATTCGGTGAGCGGGTAACACCGGCAATATAAATGTTGCCGAAGTTATCTGTAACAACTTCACCACGCGCATGATCACCGTAATTATAACCAAGTGTTCCGGTGTTGAGGGCATCATTGCTGGTGCCGCCAAAATAAGTAGATGCCAGTAAAGCACCACCATCTGCACTTAATCTCGAAATAAAGGCATCACTGCCAGAGGTGAAATTCAATACCACATCCACCGTTACGGAAGAACCACCATTAAAAGTGCCATCGTAACAACCTGCAACAGTTGGAAAATTGGAAGAGCCGGTTGAACCATAAATGATCAGTTCATTATCGGCATTTACGATCAATGAATAAGGCAGGTCTTGTCCGGTGCCACCTAAATAAGTACTATACACGAGATCCGTGCCATCAGGTTCGAATTTGGAAACGGTAACATCAGCCACATAACCACCGGGACCAGAGTATGATTCCTGCACAGCCCCAATGGTTACCGGATATCCATCAGCAAAAGCGATACCACCACCATATAAATATCCATCTGAATCATAAGTGGCCGTGTATCCCCAATTATCGGAAGTACTGCCTGAGTAAGAAGCAAAGATGAGTGTAGCCGGATCGATTACAATAGGGTATTGAGCCTTGTATCCGTTCGGAAATACAAATTGCACAACATTACCTTGTAAAACAAACTGGCAATCCACAAATGTTTTTACACCATCTATGATTTGCCAGGCTATTGGCGCCTGTTCAACTAATTTATTGATGCTGGTGAATAATTCGAGATTGCCATCAACGATCGCCATACTATCCAGTCCGCTGTATTGCAAACGGATCAATTCAGGATCTGCCCCTGCTGCAATTTCCAGATCATACTTTAAACTATTGCTTTTACTATACACCACCAGATCAACACCGGGGTATAATCCGCTATATCGAACAGCGGCATACGCAGGAACTTTGCCTCGCCACATCGAAGGGTCATTGCCCAGAAAGTAATTGTAGTATCCGGAAAAAGCATCCTCGCCACGCACTTGTGTCATCGGATCACTGCCAATAAATTGGGTCTGAAAGGCATGTTTTTTAATGATGAAATCTTTTGGGTCGCCGAGCTCAGGTTCATGCTTGTAATGACCCAGATCGCCTATATTGGAAAAGGTATAGGTGAACTTATCCTTCTCCAGAAACAAGGTGCCACCGTAAAGCCCTAAATGAAACAGTGAAGGATCCTGCCACTGACCGGTGTTGGGAATGAATTGCAGATCACCGGTGCGCGCACGGGTTACCTGAGCCTGCGTTTGCACAAATAGACTTAAAATGGTCAGGAGGAGTAATGATCTTTTCATGCACAACTATTGTTGGTACTAATTTACGGCAAATAAACAATCTTTGCTATCCGACAGCTAAATCTTACATGGAACTGATACTCGAGCTCGCACAAAGACTGGAACAACGCATAGCCTCAGGATTGCCGGGCCCCATTGCACATATCCGCATGGCGCCCCTTACCCGACCGGTTAAAGTTTTTGAGCCGGAAGCATATCCCGATGCAAAGGTGGGTTGCGTGCTGGCCTTACTTTATCCTAAGGCGGATACCATCTGCCTGGCGCTGATCCGACGACCGGAATATCCGGGTGTGCACAGCGGTCAGATCAGTTTCCCGGGTGGTAAAATGGAAAAAGACGACGACGATCATTACAGCGCTGCCCTGCGTGAAACACATGAAGAGATCGGGGTGGATAAGCAACATATCCATCTGATCGGTGCCCTGAGTCATGTTTATATTCCACCAAGCAATTTTTTTGTGCATCCCTTTTTGGCTTATGCACATACCCAACCGGAGTTTCAACGTGATGTACACGAAGTGGAGGAAGTGCTGGAAATGCCCATTTCTCTTTTGCTGGAACAACAGAGTAAAAGCACCATGGAAATACACCGTCAGGACATGCACTTTGAAGTGCCTTGTTACGTATTTGGCACACACCGTATCTGGGGTGCTACGGCCATCATATTAAGCGAACTGGAAATGCTACTGGAAGCGTGAAGCGCGCTTCACTTTTGACGCATAAATACACTTTCTATAAGCAGCGAGAGAGGTGTTTTCTTTTCTGCGGATACCTGAACCCTCTCGAGTGCTGCACGAGATTCTTCGTAGTACCTCGCCATTACTTCCTCAGCTTGTAAACGCACATCGTATTTTGCATACATGGCTTTTACTTCATCTATTTTTTGCTGTGCATCAACAGTCGCTCCGCTGAATAATTGTTGCAAACGCATATGATCACGCTCATCGGCCTGAGCCATAAGTGATAAGGTGAGAAATGTTTTTTTGTTTTGAATGATATCACCACCGGGCTTTTTTCCAAAGGTGGCTGCATCGGCATAGGCATCCAGAATATCATCCTGGATCTGAAAACTGATGCCCAGCTTTAATCCGCTTTCATATAACAACTGCGCATCCGATTCTGATGCACCTGCTGCTTTTGCACCGCAGTATAAGCAACAACCCAATAACACACTCGTTTTATTCGCGATCATGTGTATATAGGACTCAATGGTCACATCATCCCGCTTTTCAAATTCCATATCATCCTGCTGGCCTTCGCATACTTCACGCGCAGTGCGATTGAACATCCGGAGAATATCAGGCAATACAGATGCAGGCGACTGCGATAACAAGGTATAAGCCTGGATCAACATGACATCTCCCGATAAGATCGCAGTGGTTTGATCCCATTGCACATGCACCGTGGGTTTACCCCGACGCACTTCTGCCTGATCCATGATGTCGTCGTGCACCAGCGTGAAATTGTGGAATACTTCCATCGCCACAGCTATAGGCACGATGGGTTGCAGGGTATCACTGAACATGTGCGCACCCATCATCGTAAGCATCGGACGAATCCGCTTGCCATTGCCGTGTAAGATATATCGGGCCGGATCATATAATCCATGGGGTGTTTCCGGAAATCCGGCATCGGCAATGCCTTGCTCTATCCATTCCGCTATGCTGCCTGTGTCCTGCATGCGGCAAAGATAGTAGCTACAGGCCTTTGTTGCCTGATTCGGAAGGTGTGTACGCCTTTTTTATGGCAATAAAGTGATACCGAAATCCACTTTTTTCGCTAAGTTTGAACGTTACAGATCGCAAAGGACTTTATCAGGCTGATGACTATGCAAACGGATCCCTATTCAGATCAGAATTTTCCCGAACTGCTTCGCGAGCTGTTATCCAAATATTACCTGCACTCCAAAGAAGTAGAACGCGAATTGCAGGAAAGTGAACTCAAGTTCAAATCGCTGCTCGAACAACTCACCGATGCGATCTACTTTACCAGTATCGATGGCGAATTCATCGAATACAATCGCGCAACAGTGGAACTACTGGGGTACACCCGCGAGGAAATGCACACACTCAACGTGGCGCAAACCTATGTGCAACCCGAAGACAGAACCCGCTTCCATGATATCATCATGGCGAATCAGGAAGTAACGGATTACGAGATCAAACTGCGCAAAAAAAATGGCGAAACCATCGACTGCCTCGTTACCGCCAGTCTACGTATGGATGCCGATGGACGTGTACTCGGCTATCAGGGGATCATCCGGGATATCACCCTCCGCAAAAAAGCAGAAGCCCTGCAACGCGCAAAAGACCTGGCCGAACAGGCTAATAAATTTAAGGCGGAGTTTCTCGCGAATATGAGTCACGAGATACGCACCCCTATCAATGCCATCATCGGTATGGTGCATCTGCTCCATCAAACGCCACTTAGCGAAAAACAAATAGAATATTTACACGCGATCGATAATTCTGCCGATAATCTGTTACAATTGATCAACGATATTCTGGATTTCTCCAAAATTGAAGCAGGTAAACTCCAATTGGAAGAGAAGTCTTTCAATATCAGAAACGTGATCGAACAACTGGTCACCACCACGCGCTTCAAAGCAACAGAAAAGGGTGTCGACCTCGTGTTGCATATCGACGACAATGTGCCACCGGCCGTAGCCGGCGACCCGCTGCGACTGAATCAGATCATGCTCAACCTCATAAGTAATGCAATCAAATTCACGCATGATGGTTCCATTACGGTGACAGTGAAATTGATAGATGTGGTCAACGACAGGGCGCGTATGTATTTTAATGTGCGGGATACAGGTATTGGTATTCCACCGGATCGACTGAGCAATATCTTCGAAAGTTTTACGCAGGCCAATAGTGATACTACTCGAATTTACGGAGGCACAGGATTAGGCCTGACCATCGTGAAGAAACTCATCGACATGCTCAATGGAGCCATCATGGTGAAAAGTAAATTAGGGGATGGGAGTGAGTTCATTTTTGAGATTGATTTCACCATCGCCCGCGATAATCCGGATATGCCACTGATGCCGGAAACGGAAACTGCCATCCCTGACATCGGTAACTGCAAATTGCTCATCGCGGATGATCATCCGATCAATCAGGTAGTGACCACTGAATTGTTGCGACATGCCTGGCCGGGAATCGACATCGACGTGGCTGCAACAGGTCGCGAAGTGCTCGAAAGACTGGAATATACTGCCTACGACATCATCCTGATGGATGTGCAGATGCCCGACATGAACGGACTCGATGCCAC
>JAYRVB010000128.1:0-1935 GCA_041918775.1 Chitinophagales bacterium | reverse complement strand
ATTCAGGGACACAAAGGGCGCGGAGGAGGCACGGAGTGCACGGAGGGGCTTTGGCGTTTTCGTGGCTATTTGTATTTATTGTTGGGTATATAGATCGCTTAGGTGGCCACGAATGCACGAATGCACACGAAAAAATCAAATGGTTGACTCGTGGGCACTTTGACATAAAAGTGCGCTCAGGGTGAAACCATTAACTTTGTTTAACGCCATATGCATTTCTATATACCCTTTATAACATTTATGATGTGGTTGATCACATACGCACAAAGGGTTTTGTGATCGTTTGTGTGGGTAGGATCATGCGCACAAAATATTGTCCTTTCGCCAAATGCGCGGTGGAGATCATGTAAGGCTCAGCAGCTGCAAATGGTTGCTCTTCGAAAAACACCACGCGGCCTTCACTATTGAATATTTGAATCTTTGCCGATGCATGTGCAGTTGTAGTAGACACATATAAGATATCCTGTGTTGCAGTAGGATACAAAGTCAATTCCATATCCCCATTCGGCGTAAAGGCCTCCACCTGCTCTTCTTTGAATTTCGGAATACGATAAGCTCCATTGCCATGCGTAAAGGCTAATACCTGATCATCTGACGGCGACAACACGAGATCGAATACCAATACCGCCTCAGGCATTCCGGTTCCATAAATATTCCAGGTAGCACCCTGATCCGTTGATAAGTATACACCCATATCACCACCAGCATACACAAGGTCTGTATTATCCGGATCGACCAATACGGTATGGAAAGGTACATCCGGTAATGCTTCACTGATGTCTGTCCATGTATCACCACCATCGATGCTTTTATATACATGCCCACTGCCAAATCCGCTCAGGGTTACATACACGATCTGTGCATCCTGAGGATCCACGGCAATGTCGCGATAATATCTGTCGGGCAGAGCGTTTGTAATACATGTAAAGCTTTCACCTCCATCCACTGATCTGAATATGTCGGCTCTGCCGCTAATGCCTGCTGTACTGAAATACAAAGTATCCGGACCATTACCACCAACACCAATGGCTAAAAATACATTTCCGGTATCCGGTTGCAGATTAACAGGCTTATAAAATAATCCTCCGCCATCATCAGAACGCCACAAGCGTGTATCACCTGTATAGATCACCTGCTGATCGGATGGTGCCAGAGCAATGGGCGCAACAAATGCGCTTGCACCGGATGGTCCGAAAATATAATCGAAGAAATTCTCTCCCTGATCTGACGACTTGTAAAAATTGCCATACTGATAGGATCCATACTGCTGACTATCATCTTCCTGATCTATGGCATTGGCTGCGCCATCGCCACCGATCTTTGCTTCCCAATAAGGAGTGCCTGTATAGCGCTGTGTGAAATTATCTTGCAACCCACCCAAACCGATATCCGGATCCGAACCGCTGATCGAACCAATATAAAACTGCGCAGTGGCGTACCCGTCATTACAAGGATAATACGATTCACCAAAGTCGCCCGAACGGAATAAGCCACCATCTGTCAAAATATACACCTGATCCGGCGCCAACGGATTGCAAATGATCTCATGCAGATCAGGATGCAATTCACTATCTGGTCCGCTATACGTTGTTTTCTGAATGATACTTGCGCCCGCATTAGTGGATTTCCATAATTCAACGCCGCCAAATAAAAGGAGATTCGCATTATCAGGATGCGCTAAAATTCCTTTTGCATACCAGCCCTGATAGCTGAGCACTTCCTCATCATCTAATTGTGTCCAGGTTGAACCACCATCTGTTGAGCGGTACATCCCAACGGTTGAAAATGCGTTGCCAATAGTGGCAAATACCGTGTTGGCATCACCATCCCATTGCTTCACGCAAATGCGTCCATCAATACCGGATACATCCGGCCATCCGCCACCTGTTACTTCACTCCAACTTAATCCCCCATCTTCAGAGCGCAACAATCCAT
>JAYRVB010000127.1:0-3849 GCA_041918775.1 Chitinophagales bacterium | reverse complement strand
TGCATGAACTCATCGCTATGGATGTAATCGAAATCTATCGCATCTGCCTGAAAGGTACAGGTATGCGCATCGTGCCTGTTCAATTTCACACCCATCTGACCGAGTAACTCGATCAGAAAATTCACATCTCTGATATCGGGAATATTGCTGATGGTTACCGGCTGATCGGTAAGCAATACAGCACATATCACTTGCAGGGCTTCATTCTTTGCCCCCTGCGGCACAAGTTCTCCCCTGAGGCTTTTGCCTCCGGTGATCTCAAATGCATTCATTAACGATTCTTTTTGAAATTCTTATGCCCACCACCCTGATGTCGCTTAAAGTTGTGCTTGCCTTTGTTGTGTTGCTGCTTGTGGCGGTTGTTGTTATTGTTGTTGGTATTTCCGGCAGGCATCTGTCTGGTGAGTGTATCCAGATCACTATCTTCCTGCAATACCAATACGCCATTGCTCAAACTTTCCAATTCTTGTTTGATCGTTGTGTCATTCACATTATCACTATTCCAGTTCACATACACCAGCTTCATGTAATTGGCAATGATCTGTGCGTATTCATATTGCATTTCAGGATCGGTCATTTCTGTTGCGCGCTTCACACATGTTTCCACGTTCTTGCCATAGTGCGCATAGCGTATTTTGGTTTTCGGATATTCCAGTTTGATGCTCTTGCGGGCAAGCAATTCTGCATCCGGAACAGGATATGGCGAATTCGCTTTGAGTTTGAACTCGCTCATCATATAGATATGATCCCACAGTTTATGCCTGAAATCCTCCACATTGCGCAAAGTAGGATTCATGGTTCCCATCAGGTCAATAATGTCCTGCACCAGTTTCGTGCGCACCTCCTCGTCTTCGATGGTACATGCATATTGCACAAGGGTTTGCATATGACGACCATACTCGCGTAAGATCAATTGTGGTAACTGCGTATTGTAAGGCATGCACGTATTATTTGTAACAAAGGTAGGTTTTTGGTCAGCAGGCTGCAAATCGGACAGGTGTAAAACGCAAGCGGACAGCTTTTTAGGCTGTCCGCTCGTATTGACCAAAACAAAATCTATTGTTGATCGGCTCCCGGTACAGGGGGTTGACCGCCCGGTTTTCCGCCGGATTTGCCACCCGGCCCTTCCTGGTCATGCCTTTCCTTCGCATGCTTCATCACCTCCCGCTTAAAGGCATTTTCAGCATCGGCCAAAAGGGCTACTTTTTTTAAGGGAAGCACTTTTTTGAACTCCTCCAGGTACTTTTTCTTGATATCGAGCAACTTCTGCTCATTTTCAAAATGCTGGTTGATCATTTTATTGAGCTCCTCATCTGTCATGGTGTTTACATCCTTGCCCTTACGGAGGTCATTTTCTGCCGTGCGCACCACGTCGATCTCCTTCTGCATGGCATTGTATACCGGCCAGAATTTTTGCGCCTCTTCTGTAGAGAGATCCAGATACTTCGTGAGAAATGCTACACGCAATGCCTCAATTTTATCTTCATCCATGGGTGGTGGTCCGGGAGGGCCCTGCGCGATGGCCAGGTGGCTGATCATCAGGATCAGCGGGAGCAACAAATACTTTTTCATACGTTTGGTTTTTTTATGCGGATGGCTCTTGTTTTATCGCAAGCAGATCATGGAAAAACGAAAGCTAGGCGCAATGGTTTTATGTATATAGTGAATGAAATCTGTGTGATTATAATCCGATATCTTCTAAAATGAATTCCTCGTGTAAAAACATTTCGATCGCATCTTCTCCGATGGTTTCGATGTAATGATCCTCTAAAATTTTTGTTTCATCTGCCGGCGTTCCTGTATGCACCTGTTCTCCTATCTGATCATGCAACTGATGGGTAATAGAAGCCGTATCCGCAAAATCAGTGCTGAACAGATCTGACGTTTCCAGGGCGGAAACACCTTCCTCAAGATAAGCATATAGCTCGTCATAACTGATACTCGCCAACTGGGCATCATACCAGGCATCCAATTCATCACTGTCCATCTCCGCAAGTTCCATATGCAGGGGTTGCGCCGTCTTGTCGCGCATCAAAAAATATCCGCCGATCACGATCGTGACCATGGCCGCAGCGGCTATGGAAAGCCATTTGAGGCGGAACACCCTACCTGCAGGCTTCTCCCGGTCAGGGATCTCCAGCAGGCGTGCCTCCAGCTGCTCGAAATACCCATCAGGAACACGCATGGTATCCTTGCGCAGGAGGCTGTCGAGCTTGCTGCCCGCCGCCTTCAACTCTTCGTGAATATGGTTTGGCTCCTGTAACATGGTGGTGCTATATATTGTTTAGATAGTGGATATCAGGTTCGGTTTAATCCGGCCTTCAGAAATTCTTCTACTTTTTTTACTGCATGGTGAAAACTGGCCTTCAAAGCCCCTGTGGAAGTGCCGAGTATGGCCTCCATCTCTTCATACTTCAGTTCATCAAAATACCGCATCACAAATACCTGCTTCTGCTTGTCGGGCAGCTGGTCTATGGCCATTTGCAACAGCCGCTGGGTGTCGTCAGCATCCAGCCAGGCATCTTCCCTGAGGGTATGTATATAGGACGCCTGCTCCGATTCCAGCGCAATGCGGTCGCGACGATACTTCTCCTGTATAAAACTAATGGATTCATTCGATGCGATCCTGAATATCCAGGTATACAGCTTGCTGTCACTCCTGAACTCGCCTAAACCCCGATAAATCTTGATGAAAACATTCTGCACCACATCATTGGCATCGTCATGGTCAGTTACCATACGCCGCACATGCCAATACACTTTTTTTCCATAGGCGGAAACGAGCAGGTTATAGCCCTTCTCCCGCGAGGCAGGGTTAAGACAAAGATGTAGGATTTCCTGATCGGTCATCGGCAATGGGCATTGGATGTGCTGATGGCCGGAGGCGCTAAAAGATGGTTATTGCTTTCTGCTGATGGCTCTGAGCGCCGCATCTACCACATGTTGCGTACTCATACCATACTTGTCGAGCAACTGGTCGGGTGTTCCGCTTTCACCAAAGGTATCCTGTACCCCAACAAACTCCACCGGAACTGGCTGATGCATTCCGATCGCTTTCATGATCGCACTGCCTAATCCGCCAATCACCTGATGCTCCTCAGCAGTAACCGCACATCCGGTTTTGGTCACTGAAGCTATGACTGCCTCTACATCCAAAGGTTTAATGGTATGTATATTGATGAGGTCTACACTATATCCTTTTTCTACCAGTATCACTGCTGCTTCAATGGCTTTGAGCACCAGATGCCCGGTAGCAAAGATCGATACATCACTGCCCTCCTGTATCTTCCACGCCTTACCGATCTCAAAAGGCATATCGGCAGGATAAAATATCGGCCATTTCGGACGTCCGAAACGCAAATATACCGGTCCGTTATATTGCGCAGCGGCAATAGTAGCCGCTTTGGTTTGATTGTAATCGCAAGGATTGATCACCACAAAATTGGGCAGCATCTGCATCAACCCGAGATCTTCACAGATCTGATGCGTAGCACCATCCTCGCCAAGGGTAACACCCGCGTGAGAAGCAGCGATCTTTACATTTTTATTGGAATAGGCGATCGATTGTCTGATCTGATCATACACTCCCCCCGTAGCAAAATTGGCAAAGGTGCAGGCAAATGGTATTTTGCCTCCAACGGTCAAACCGGCCGCTATACCGGTCATGTTCGCTTCTGCGATACCACATTGCACAAATCGCTCAGGAAATTCTTTAATGAAGGCGTCCAGCTTTAATGAACCTACCAGGTCGGCACATAATGCTACAACTTCCGGATTCGCACGTCCTGCCTCCAAAATGCCGGCACCAAAACCTGAACGGGTATCTTTCTGATTGGTATAATCTACTGT
>JAYRVB010000126.1:0-3951 GCA_041918775.1 Chitinophagales bacterium | reverse complement strand
GGAAACGCCGGTGAAAAAGGAGGTCCTGCCGGCGACCTGCTCATCAGCATTGAAGAGATCAAAGATGGTGAACTCAAGCGCGAGGGCAACCATGTGTTATATGACCTGTATATCAGTTTTTCAGAAGCGGCGCTTGGTACAAAAGTAGAAGTGCCTACTGTTGATGGAAAAGTACGCGTAACCATCCCTGAAGGAACACAGGGAGGACATTTGATGCGACTTAAAGGAAAGGGTTTGCCTGGTTTGAATTCGTATGGACGTGGCGATCAGATCATTCAGGTGCACATCTGGGTGCCTAAAAAACTGAGTAGTGAAGAACGCAAGATGCTTGAAAAACTACGCGATGCCAAAAACTTCATTCCCGATGCCAACGAAACGCGCAAGGAAAAAAGTTTTTTCGATAAGATGAAAGACATGTTTTAATGCCCTGGGTATTAATCCGTTCACACCCGATCAATCCGTCTAACCCGTGTTCCTATGTATTCCTTAGTAGTGAGTATTGGGTAGTGAGTAGTGGGACAATTCAACATAGTGTAGAATAAATAAGTAGTCCTTTGCGAGACTCTGCGCATACCTTTGCGGCTTTTGCGGTTAATTGAATTTTAAAACTGTAAATCAGGTTAAAATCCTCGCATGACTTCAATTCAACTTTGCACATCAGCGCAAATCAGCTCAATCAGTGTTATCAGCGTTCCTATGTATTTCTTTGGGTATAAGGTATCAAGTATCAGGTGAATGCAGATTTTTTTTAGGTTATTCTGAAAGGTCAACAAAACCATTTCTGCTGCCAGTGATCAGATCGATCACTTCGTCTGTCGACAATAGTTGTTGTTCGCCGCTCTGCATGTTTTTCAGCATCACTTTTTGCTCTGCAATTTCGTTGGAACCAATGATGGCGCAATAAGGAATTTTTTTATCGTCGGCATATTTGAATTTCTTCGCCGTTTTGGCCTGCACATCCGGATAGATCTCACAGCGGATATCTGCATCGCGCAAGGTGCCGGCATACCGCAAGGCCACTGCCTCGGCCTCTGCATCAAATGTGATGAAAAGCACCTGTGTGTGCTGAGTCGCTGATTCGGGGAAGCGGTTTAATTCGGTGAGCACGTCATATATGCGGTCAAGCCCGAAGGAAATACCCACCCCACTCATATTTGGTAAACCGAAAATACCGGTAAGATCATCATATCTTCCGCCACCTAAGATCGAGCCCATTTGTACATCGTTGGATACAACTTCGTATATCGTGCCGGTGTAATAACTGAGTCCGCGCGCCAAAGTGAGGTCAAAAGCGATCTGAATATGTGCAGAACCCACATGTGCGATTTTTGCAAATAGTTCTTGTATCTCACTGATGCCTTTTTTGCCTTTTTCACCGGTAAAAAGTTTTTCCAGTGCGGCTATTTTTTCGGTGGCATTCCCTGAAAGGGAAAGTATGTTTTCGGTTTTGGCGATCTGAGCTTCTGTAAATCCTTTTTCGCGCAATTCCTGCTGGACGCCTTCTTTACCGATCTTGTCCAGTTTGTCGATCGCAGTGATGAGGGCTACATTTTTTTCAGTTTCACCGATATATTCGTTAAGGCCATCTAGTATCTTTCTGTTATTCAAACGAATAGTAACCCGCAAGCCAAGTCTGGAAAATACATCAGCGATCATCATCACCATTTCGGCATCCAGCAATAAACTATTACTACCGATCACATCGGCATCGCATTGATAAAACTCGCGGTAGCGTCCCTTTTGTGGTCTGTCGGCACGCCATACCGGTTGGATCTGATAGCGTTTGAACGGGAAAGTGATCTCATTCTGATGCATAACTACATAGCGTGCAAAAGGAACGGTAAGGTCGTATCGCAGTCCTTTTTCAGAAACAGCAGACAGTACCTTGTTGGAATTCTTTTCTGCAAGTAATTGGGCATCTGCATCCTTCAGGAAGTCGCCGCTATTGAGGACCTTAAATAACAATTTATCACCTTCCTCCCCATATTTTCCCATCAGGGTAGCCAGGTTTTCCATAACCGGGGTTTCCAATGGCTGATAGCCATATAGTTCGTACACTTTCCTGATCGTGCCGATGATATAATTCCGCTTCGCCACTTCTTCAGGCCCGAAATCTCTGGTGCCTTTTGGTATACCCGGTTTCTGTTTACTCATATATAGCCTTTAATCCGTTCAAATCAGCATTACCTGTTTGATCCGTGTTCCTTTTCAAATTTTTCTACGATCATCTCACACGCCTCGTCCAACATGTTGAATACAGTAGCATATAAATGATCATCATAATATGGATCCGGTACTGCTTTATTCATTCCGGGTTGAACCATATTCATAATGAGCTGCACTTTGTTTTTTTCTTCCTCTGTTTTTGCATGCCGGATTATGTCCTGATAATTACTGCTGTCCATAGCAAAGATAAGGTCGAATGCTTCTAAGTGATACGCATTGAATTTTTGTGCCCGCTGTTTGCTAATGTCGATCCCATTTTGCTTCGCGATGCGCTGAGATCGCGGGTCAGGTGCCTCTCCCACGTGCCAGGCGCCTGTTCCGGCACTTTCGATATGCCAGTGGAGCCCTCGCTGCCTGGCTTTATGTCGCAAAATGCCTTCAGCCAGTGGGCTGCGACAGATATTGCCCAAACAAACCATCAGGATCTTCATTGCACAAAACTAAACACAATTATGCAACTGCTGTTCAATAGTAAGTATAGGTATATATATAGTTCACTTCGATGCCATCTTCCCGCATCTGCGAACTGGTAGGTAATCCATTCGCATCATAGGTGTATTCAATGCTATATGCAGCAGGAGCGGCATCGCTGTTGTCGTAATACATCAATGTGGTTTGGAGTAAACCCTGCGCATTGTAAGCATAGCTCACCCGATTTGCCCACTCATTCATGTACCAATATGTTTCACCAATAAGCCGACCCTTGTCATCCCATTGATATTCCGTAAATTCCAGATCAACCATGGTGAGTGTCCCTTCAGTATCCATTTCATCGGCATACACCCAACGGGCGCCTTTGCCGCGACGTTCAATGACCCTGCCTGATTTGTCAAGGGTATAGGTGTATTCACGAGCCTCGGCGCTGGCAATAACGGATGCTTCCAGTCGATTCTTTTTGTCATATTCGAAACCCATAACTATAGGTTCACTATCATAGCCATCCAACTCTATTACTCGAATTCTACCATCGGGGAAGTAGGTATAGAGATTTTTAAATTCTTCGATCCATTCCTCCTCACCGCCATCAGCAGCTTGAGGGAATGTAGTTTCCAATAGCAATCCTGTTGTATCAAAGGTGTTGATATAATTGACTACTAAGCTGCTGTCGTCCTCTACCAGTGTTTGTGTCTGCGTTTTTACATGCATGGTAGCGTATGGTATGCGCATCTCCGGTAAATAGCCCACATCACCGGGAAAAAATTGCGCCATTAGGGTTTGATGCGCTAAAAGAAACAATAGTGGGATGTGCATTTTTTTCATATAATGATGTTTACTGTGTTGGTGTTGAGGCCGGGGTGAAATACGCAAGCACAGCATGTGCCTGTGAAAGGGCATCCGGAGGAAGGGGTAAACGAAATTCATCAAAAGTTTCTCCTTTGCGTGTTGGCCAGTGCAGCGTGAACTCGAGTATGATCGGTGTGCTGTCGGTGATCAATCGCACTTTCCCCGTGCGCATGCGATCGGTATTGATCGGATACAAAATACCATTGAGGATCACATGTTTTTTTCCTACAGTCACAAATAATGGTACACCGGGTGTAACCTGCAGTTTCTTTAAAGCCACTTTTTTTCTTGCGGCCACAGTTATCCCTCCAATAAGCGCAGTGATAAAAATAGCACCTAAAACACTTGCATTTCGAGCTAATAAAAGTACTATGGTGCCGATAATTAGGAAGGCTATAAAGAAATACAAATTATCCTCTTTGCGATACTTCTTTTCATTGG
>JAYRVB010000125.1:0-3408 GCA_041918775.1 Chitinophagales bacterium | reverse complement strand
GTACACTTTCAGCTTGTGCCTGTATGCGATATAATCCTACATCATCCAGCCAGAAAGCCTTTCCGGTGCTGTAATTTTTATCTACAATGTATACATACACCGCATCAAATCCCATGATCTTGCTGGTGGCATAATCATTCAACAGCATCACGGTGATATATTGAAAGGTCTTTTTATTTACGGCAGATATTTCGAGAATAAAATCAACTGCTTTGTTGATGCTGTCAGGCACCTTGTAAATATAATCGTTCAGATATTTTTTGATGCGTGTGTCGTATAAATTCGTACGCAACAAGCGCTCATCTGTAAAATCAATATTGTCGAAATAATGCGCACGAATATAGCGTAGTCGGAACGTTGAATCCACAGTGCCATCCGGCAACACAGGAGCTTCCGGAATTTTCACATCCGTAACCGCCTTGAGGAATTTGCTGTAAAATAGATCAGGGTTATCCCGCACAATGGCTGCACGCGTGTCTTCCACATAGGTGTTGAGTTTTTTCATTTCCTCCTTGATCGCTAATCCTTCCGGTGTGGTTTCGCCCGCAGCGCTCAATTTAGATTTAAGGGTATTCATCAGCTCCTTTTGTTCGGCGATGAATTGCATGTCGGCATAAAATATTTTGTTCTCCTTCGAGCCGGTGATGCGCATATGCCCGACGAGGTCGTTGGTATCCGTTTCCATGGTAAATGCAGATTCATTACCACTGATGATCATTTCAAAATACTTGTTTTTCATTTGTGGGATCACCACCAGATAAATACCACCTACCAGTGTATCCTTTCCCGCAAACACCACTTCCCCTTTATCGTCAACCTTCACCGTATCGATCACATACTGTTTATTCCCATAATGATGCCCAAGCATCACATCCGTATTGGAAAGCCCTTTAATGCGCACAGTAAATGCATATTCCGTAATGCTCTGCGCCGAAAGCACAGCAGTCATCAACATAAAAACCAGGAGGAGTAAATTTTTTTTCATTTTTTTTTAAATGGTATCAGGTATCAAGTATCAGGTATCAGGTGGTGGGATGGGTTTGGTTGATAGTTGTATTATTCATCTCTCAGCTCTCATCTCTCATCTTTCATCTTTCCTTTCTCATCTTTCCTTTCCCCCCAACGCTTCCGCTACCACAAAAATACTGCCGCATATTAAAACACAGTCATTTTCCCCGGCTTTTAACAGGGCGGCGGATAGTGCTGCCTGGACGGATGGGTAGGTGTTTCCGGAGAGATCGAAGTTTCGGGCTTTCTCCTGTAACTCAACGGCATCAAGGCCTCTGGGAATGTCGGGGCGACAAAAGTAGTACCGGGCGTGGTCGGGAAAAAGTGCCAGAGAGGCATCCAGATCTTTGTCGTTGACTGCACCGGTTACAATGTGCAGCTGAGTGTATGGAATAGTGCCCACCTGTTTAAATAATAAGGCAAGTCCTCCACTGTTATGGGCACAATCGGCCACCACAAGCGGCTTTTTCTGCAGCACCTGCCATCTGCCGGCAAAACCGGTGTTAGCCTGAATGTGCACAAGTCCATCGTAAATACTGTCGTCGGGGATTTCGATACCCTGCAGGCGCATCACCTCTATGGTTTGGATCACGGTGGCGATGTTTTTGAGCTGATAGTGCCCTGCCAGTGAACAGGTGATATTCGGGTAGCTCAATTGCCCGAGATACTCGATGTGCATGGTGAGGGTATCAATCTCTTCTTCGAGCAGGGTAATGGACACATTTTCTTCAGCAGGAAACACCGCAGCACCCATTTCTTCCGCCTTCTGTTCGAAAACGGGCATGGTTTCCGGATGTTTTTCTCCGATCACAACCGGAGCCCCCTGTTTGATAATACCTGCTTTTTCACCTGCGATAGCGGAAAGGGTACTACCTAGCATGTGCATGTGATCGAAACTAATATTGGTGATCACCGACACCAAAGGCCTGATCACATTGGTGGAATCAAGCCTTCCCCCCAAACCCACTTCAATAATGGCGATCTCCACGTCCTGAGCGGCAAACCAGGAGAATGCCATGGCTACCGTGATCTCGAAAAAGGAGGGTTGTATGCGTTCGATCTCGGGTTGCAGGCGCGTAATGAAATCGGCAACAAAATCGGCATCACACATCTCGCCATTCACACGTATGCGTTCGCGGAAATCCAGCAGGTGCGGGGAAGTATACAAACCGGTTCTGTAGCCGGCTTCCAGACAGATACTGGCCAGCATATTACTCACCGAGCCTTTGCCGTTGGTGCCGGCCACGTGTATGCAGGTGAGTGACGTATGCGGATCGCCCAAAGCCGTTAACAGAGCCAGGGTGTTGGTGAGGTCTTTTTTATATGCCGCTGCGCCAATGCGGTGATACATCGGCAATTGGGCATACATATAGGCTAATGCCTCGGCATAGTTCATGGGACAAAAAGAATCAAAAAGCTGTGGAATAAAAAGTCGAAGCAAAAAAAAGGCTCCACGAGGGAGCCTTTTATGGAAAACGATTGGCGTTTACTGCAATTTGAAGTGGAAGGTCAGATAACCCACCTGGATCTCAGGGGCATCCTGCTTCACATTGTAATGTGTTTTTAAGGCCGCATTCTTTGCCTGATTGATCAGGTAGGTATCGGTAATGGTAGAACCACTGCGCTCGTATTCGGCTTTGGTTACTTTACCATTGCGATCTACGTAGATCTTGATGCGCACATCACCGGTTTCACTGTGGTCGAGCGACAAAGAGGGTTTAACGGTCATGTTACGACCGTTAAGGTCCAGCCCGTAACCGCCAGTGCCTGTGCCGCTTCCAGGACCGTAAGATCCATTGGTATCGCCGGTAGGGGTACCCTGGTTTCCACCATAAGTGGTATTTCCTTCGCTGGAGTTGCCGTTTTGCCCTTTGTTGTTCACTTTGCTCGGGTCAAAAAGGTCGTCTTTGTTGATGGTATTGGTGTTTGAAGTACTGGTAGTACTGGTGGTATTTGGCTTGGTGGTATTCTTCTTTTCAGGCAATACGATAGATTCCTCAATATTCTGAGTGATCACCTGAGCTTTGTCGGGTGAACTTACCGGAACGTTGCCACCTGTGGGCGCATCTGGTTCCAACTCACCTAAACCGGTGAGGTCGGTACCGAAATCGACAAGCAATCCTTCGCCTTCTACCATTGGCGGATCCGGCGGTTTAAAACCCACGATCAGCATAAACACACCCAGAATACCGGTGATCAACATGGTGATCACGCTACTCTTGATCTTATTGGTGCGTTCAGAAATGATAACCTTTGCCATAGTGCAATTGTTTTTTAGAAGATGACTTCTACAGGGATATTCCACAAAAATGATTCCTAAATCGGTAAAACCCTACGGAAATCAGGAAAAAAACGCGAAAACGCCCGTATATAGTATCTCGGATACAAATGTAAGCGGTC
>JAYRVB010000124.1:0-2447 GCA_041918775.1 Chitinophagales bacterium | reverse complement strand
GGCACAGTAGGTAGCGTGAATGGCTATGCGAAAATAGATCCGAATGGCAACGAAATATTTTCTGTTGCAGGAGTAATGAGTATAACCGTAGGAGATATTGCCGGCGATGCAGCAGGCAACAGTTACATCATAAATGGAGTTTACGGATTTGCTCCGGAAGGAAGCGTACTTACCAAATTGGGCCCAACAGGTACACAGATCTGGTCAGACACGAATAGCATCACCGCAACAAAAGTGGAGGTGGGCAATGACCAACAGATCGTTGTAGCTGGGTTTCCGAATACAGGGACATTTGGTGTATCCATGATCAAATATGCTGCTGACGGAAATGTCGTATGGGTAAATAATGATGCCGACGGGCCTGCTTACTCATTGATGTTACACGCCGGTATGCAAATGGATCCGGCCGATAATATTTACTTTGCTGCAGGCACCTTGTTTGAAATGGCTGTTTGCAAAGTGAACGCCGACGGCACCAATGCCTATACCGCAACTTCACCAGGTGCATATGCTTACTGGTTCGATTTCAGCACGGACTATAGCCGACTTTTTGTGACCGGTGGACAAGTAGCGGGATTCACGCAAGACCCGATCACGTTGTGTGAAACACCTACAGGTTTGTTCACCAATAACATCACTACCACCAAGGCTCGATTAAACTGGACACCGGAACCGGGCGCTTTCCAATATGAAATATGGTATAAACGTACTACAGCAGTGAACTGGAAGAAAAAATTCGTTCCCGGCATCAATTATAAACTCAATCTGAAGAATTTACTTTGCAACACTGAGTATGTATGGAAAATACGGATTGTTTGCGATACGGTAGGGGTTGACCTTAAATCAGATTTTTCGGCTGACCAATTCTTCACTACATTGGTTTGTCGCGAAGCAGATTTGGCAGTTGACACCGAAAGCATACTCTTGTATCCGAATCCGACAAACGATAACCTATCTGTGCAATTACCAGAAACGACAAACTGGGATATTCAAATTATGGATCTTGAAGGCCGAGTGGTTGCCACTTATCAAACGTCTGAGGATCTGCTGAATATTGATGTTTCAGACTGGTCGTCAGGATTGTACATCGTAACCGCGCACAGCGCATCGTTATTGATCACTGACAAGTTCATGGTTATCGAATAGCATAAGCACATTGCAGCATTCTGGAATATACGTTGAGTATTCTAGGATGCTGCAATCACTTTGTTCACCAGTTCAAGCAGGTAGGCAGGCTGATCGGCATGCACCCAATGTCCTGCATTTGGAATCGTAAACAATTGAGCTTTAGGAAAAACTCGTTGAATACCTTCCCAGTCCGCATCCGAAATATATCCTGAATGCCCACCTCGAATAAATGCAACTCCTTTGGGATACGGATGTTCCGTGGCGATATTCGATAAAATCTTCCCATAATGGTTATATAGGGCTTCAAAGTTGAATTTCCACGAGTATCCACCTTCGGAAGTACGGTGCAGGTTTTTCATCAGGAATTGACGTATCGCAGGATCTTGTATAGCTTCACCAAGCTTTTCGTCAGCGTCCTTTCTAGAAGCTATTGCAGTCAGGTCCAAACTGCGCAATGCCCTGAAGATGGATTCATGCCCCCCCGAATAGGTTTTCACTCCCATATCAATAACGATCAAGGCGTCAACTTTTTCCGGATGATCCAAAGCAAAGCGCATAGCAGTTTTTGCGCCCATCGAATGACCGATCAAAATGATGCGATCAAGATGTTCTTCATTGCACATATGCAGTAGATCATCAGCCATCAAACTATAATCATGATCTATTGTATGCGGTGAGTTACCATGATTGCGCTGATCGACCAGGATTACTTTATAATGCTCTGCAAGGGCTTTACCTAAAGTAACCCAATTATCCAACATGCCGAACAATCCGTGTAGAATTACGATCGGCCTTCCTTCACCTAAAATCTTTCTATGTAATGTCACCATGCGGAGTGCGAAGCCGATTCGGCATTTTCAAAATACTGCATAACTCAATATCCCTTTATACTACTTTAGATCGCTTGATCAAATAGGGTAATAATACATTTCTAAAATCTTCCATTATATCGGCCTCAATTAAATCAATGCCATACTGTCCGCACCTAAGTTTCAGACTCTTCATGTAGGCTTGCATCTGCGCGGCGTAGTGCGCCTTCACCTCATTACTACGCACTTTCACTTTTTCGCCGGTTTCCATATCCACAAATACATATGGGCGGTTGTCATATTCAAAATCCAATTCATGCCGTTTATCCGTAACATGGAAAACCACCACTTCATGTTTATTATGCCGCAGGTGTTGCAAAGCTGAAAACATATCCTCTGCTTTATCCGGCTCATCCATCATGTCGCTGAAAATCACCACGAGGCTGCGTTTATGTATGCTTTCAGCGATCTGATGCAAACATTTACCTGCTTCTGTTTTCAGGTTTCGGG
>JAYRVB010000123.1:0-3110 GCA_041918775.1 Chitinophagales bacterium | reverse complement strand
CGACTGGACCTTTCTATTTATCTTTACCAGTATGACCATAGTGGGCATTCTGGTTGGCGGGTTCCTGAGTAAATTCATCGCCACAGAGAAGCTCAAAGGGGCCTTTGGATGGTTTGTTCTAGCTATGGGATTGTTGATCCTATTTGAGGAATTAATTTTACATATCTGACGTTTATAGAGAGGTGAAATTCCGTACACGCATGACTACTAAATCCATATTGTTGGCATTAGCCATTTGCATAGTACTCGTTGTGGTTGTGCAACGAGTAAGGGCGCAGGCGCATGTGGAAAGCAATGCTTATGATGTCATGCTCTCTACACTATTAGCGCATTCGGTGCCGGAGATCGATGTGAAACAGGCTGTGGCAGATTCAACAGCCGTGCGTCTGGATGCGCGTGAGCAAGCTGAATTTTCAGTGAGCCATTTGCCAAATGCCACCTGGGTAGGGTATGATGACTTCAACCTCGAGCGTGTGGCACATGTACCAAAAGACACCCCCATCATTGTATATTGTAGTGTTGGCTACCGAAGCGAAAAGATCGCCGAAAAACTGCGCAAAGCAGGGTATACCAATGTGTCGAACCTCTACGGCGGCATCTTCGAATGGGTAAACACCGAACACGAGGTGGTAGACACCACAGGTTCGGCAACTGCCAAAGTACATGCCTACTCCAAGAGTTGGGGTGTTTGGCTTACCAGGGGAGAAAAGGTTTATCAATAAACATGTCAACGTGATGTAAATCACCGATCCGTCACTGATTACAGGATACCTTTGTTCTGCACCTAATGCGATCTGTATGCAACATTATCTCGATATTTTTCTGAGCTCCTTTGGAAACTATTGGCGCTATCTGCAACATGCCATATTACACCCATCATGGGATAATTATTTTTATTGGCTGATCGGGATCAGTTTATTGGTGTGGTTGCTGGAGATCGCTTTTCCATGGCGCAAAAATCAACCATTGATCCGGGAAGATTTTTGGCTGGATGCATTTTATATGTTCTTCAATTTCTTCCTCTTCTCACTCGTCGGGTTCTTTGCTGTTTCTAATGTAGTGGTGGAGGCATTCAACGACCTCCTGGGTTTGATCGGATTGAAGAATGGGATCGCCATAGAGGTCAATGCATTGCCTTTTTGGCTGAAGATCACCTTTGCGTTTTTACTAAAGGATTTTATTCAGTGGAACGTGCATCGTCTGTTACACGCAAGTCCACGCCTTTGGCAATACCACAAGGTGCACCACAGTGTAAAGCAAATGGGTTTTGCCGCGCATCTCAGATTCCATTGGATGGAAAATGTGATATATCGCTCCATTCAATACATACCATTGGCGATGCTTGGATTTGGCATCAATGATTACATTCTCGCGAACCTGATCGCTTTGGTGATCGGCCACTTCAACCATGCCAATATCGACCTGCCACTCGGGCCGCTGAAATATGTGCTCAACAGTCCGCAGATGCATATCTGGCACCATGCTAAATATATTCCGGAGCAGTATCCGAACGGGATCAATTTTGGCATTAGTCTGAGTATCTGGGACTACCTCTTTAAAACAAATTATATCCCGCATTCCGGCAGAGATATCGAGCTGGGATTTCCGGGAGATGAGGACTTTCCGCATGATTTTGGGCATCAGGCCTTGTATCCCGCCGGCCGAAAGCGTCAGTAAACGAAGAGCAGCTGCACTTTTACGTCGCCAAACAGGCCATTTCTGCGTTTTATTTCAGGCTCTCCCCGCGAATTTTTATCTTTGTCGGCGATGACTCCAGCCTACAAACGGATCCTCCTGAAATTATCAGGTGAAGCACTCATGGGCGATCAACAATATGGTATCGATCCCGCCCGTCTTCAACAATATGCCTTAGAAGTAAAAAAAGCTGCCGACACAGGGGTGCAAATTGCCATTGTGATCGGTGGAGGCAACATTTTTCGTGGTATGAGCGGAGTAGGTTCGGGTATCGATCGCGCACAAGGTGATTATATGGGTATGCTGGCCACCGTCATCAACGGTATGGCC
Source organism: Chitinophagales bacterium (assembly GCA_041918775.1). Lineage (GTDB taxonomy): Bacteria > Bacteroidota > Bacteroidia > Chitinophagales > BACL12 > UBA7236. Next base: position 1,085 of record JAYRVB010000123.1, on the reverse strand, counting down.
CTACAAAGTGCCCTGGAAAATATCGGTTTATATACCAGGATGCTCAGCGCGATCAAAATGGAACAGATATGTGAACCTTATATCCGTCGTCGCGCGATACGTCACCTTGAAAAAGGCCGTATTGTGATCTTCGGCGCCGGAACCGGTAATCCATACTTTACTACCGATACCGCTGCAAGTTTGCGGGCGATCGAAGTGGAAGCGGATGTGATACTTAAAGGGACACGCGTAGATGGTGTGTATACGGCAGATCCGGAAAAAGATCCAACTGCAGTGAAGTATGATGTGATCTCCTTTCGCGAAGCAATCGCAAAAAACCTGAATGTGATGGATATGACTGCCTTCACATTATGCGCCGAGAACAACCTGCCTATTATTGTTTTTGATATGAATAAGGGCGATAATCTCGCCAGACTGTTAAGCGGTGAACAGGTAGGCACATTAGTAAAAAATTAAATCATTCAAAACGAATTAAATAGTCTGTTATGCACGAAGAGGATTTGGGATTAGTTGTCGATATGGCGCAGGAACACATGCAAAAATCGATCAAACACCTTGAATTGGAATTATCCCATGTAAGGGCCGGAAGAGCAAATGTGATGATCCTGGATGGCATTCGCGTGGATTACTACGGCGCGCAAACTGCATTGAATCAGGTGGCCAACTTATCTACACCCGATGCCCGCACCATCGCGATCCAGGCCTGGGATAAAAAAATGCTTGGCGATATAGAGAAGGCTATTCTCGCAGCCAACATTGGCCTCACGCCGGTGAACAATGGGGATATCATCCGACTGATACTTCCTCCACTTACTGAAGAACGCCGTAAAGATCTGGTGAAGCAGGTGAAACATATGGGTGAGCAAACTAAAATTTCCATCCGCAACTTCCGCAAAGACGCTAACGAAGAGATCAAAAAACTGCAGAAAACCGGATTGCCCGAAGATATGGCCAAGGATGGCGAAGATCGTATTCAAAAACTCACAGATAAATACATCGCAGAAACCGACAAACACCTCGCAGCCAAAGAAGCGGAGATTATGACGGTGTGAGGGGCGTGAGTGGTGAGTGGTGAGTGGTGAGTG
>JAYRVB010000122.1:0-4424 GCA_041918775.1 Chitinophagales bacterium | reverse complement strand
TCATTTGCTCCATGACGCGATAACCCGGCCATGCGATATAATGACCGGTCATTCCGATGGCCATTTTATCGTCATATGTTCGGATGCCGGAGGTGATGTATTTATTGATAATAGAATGTTCAAATGTAAATCGCTCATTTAGGTCTTCATCAAATCCAAAATGTATAAGCGTTGAGACACCAAGCTCCGTGTTTTCGCCAATCACCTGAAATCCGTGTTCGTCGCGACTGGCAGCGATCACATGTCCATTGACTATACCGGGAAGTGTTGAACTCACCAATACCTCACCTGATGCCGAAATTCTGAAAACGCCGGTGCGCGTAAAGAAAATGAAACTTCCATCCGGCATTTCATAAATATCTCTGTCATCACTTGCCCATAATTCCTGTCCCGTAAGCGGTTCAGTAAGCACAGGAGTTTGCCAGATAACTGCACCCGAGTAATCGCATTTCGTCATGCGATCCTCTGAAATAGACACAAGGTTGTCATCAGCAGTAGCTGTTAATGCATAAATACGACGGCAGTCCGGAAAATACAGGATACCTGATTGTGCTGAAGCCTGAAAACTAAAGGTAACCAGGAAAAGGAGGGTAAAAATTGTTTTCATAAGACATAGAGTTGAGTTACTAAAGGTAGACCTTTACATGTATATATTCTCCTATTTGGGTCATTTTCTCAACTGAATCCGATGCATTGGTCACTATGAATAAGGTGAGCGCCGGGCTCCCGGCGAAATGAACCATAGCCGCTTTCAGATAGTTTTACGTAGAGATTGCAATAAACAGCTCATTTTTGTCGTAAATTAGTGACCGGAAACAGGATGTTGAGATTTTCGAGGATATTTGGATTGCTTGGATTGATGCTCGTCAGTCTCAGCCAGGCTTGGGCTACCCACAACAGGGCGGGGGAGATCACCTATAGGCATCTGAACGACCTTACTTACGAATTCACCATTACCACATATACCGATCCCGCATCATTGGCCGACCGCGATGCACTGGGAATCGACTGGGGGGATGGTTCTCCAGTAGATACGCTGCCGCGTTCCTCCATCACCCTGCTCACCCCGGATATTCAAAAGAATGAATACATCGGCACACATGCCTTTGCCGGTGTGGGTACCTATATCATCAGTATGGTAGATCCCAATAGGGTGGAGGGCATTTTAAACATCGATGGTTCGGTGAATGTACCCTTTTGTCTGGTCGACACCTTCATCATTTGGGATCCACTCACTCTTGGCTTTAACGATTCACCCATCCTGCTCAATCCGCCCATCGATTATGCCAATCTGGGCGAATTGTTTACCCATAACCCTGCGGCATTCGATCCGAACGGGGATTCATTGAGTTATGAACTGGTAGTGCCTTTTCAATATCCTGGTATTGTAGTGCCTGGTTATCAATACCCCGACGACAGAACTACCTGCACCGATACAGATGCATTCACGATCAACACGTTTGATGGGGATGTCGTCTGGGACGTGCCGTCCTGTCTGACCGGAATTTTCAATATCGCCATTCTCATCACCGAATATCGCGATGGGATCAAAATGGGCACGGTGCTGCGCGATATGCAGATATTCGTTGAGAACTACAACAACCACGCACCGGTCATCGCCGAGATCAACGATACCTGTGTTTATGCAGGCGAAGAACTTAACTTACTGATCACTGCTACCGATCCTGACGTAACCCAAACCATTACCCTCACAGCTGTTGGTGGGCCATTTTATATTGATGAATCACCTGCTGAATTTTTCAGCACACCTAACGAGGGCTTTGTCGATGGTACCTTCACCTGGGAAACCGTATGTAACCATGTGCGCAAGGATGTGTACCAGGTTGTATTCAAAGCAGAAGATGATTTTCAATTCGGATTTGAGGATGTCCCATTGGTAGACCTGGAAACCTGGCAGATTACTGTAGTTGCTCCTCCTCCAATTATCATTGACGCGGTACCTACAGCCAATCAGATCACTGTGAGCTGGGAAGATCCTTATGTATGTGCCGGAGCAGATAACTTTCTTGGATTCAGTGTTTGGAGGAAGATCGGTTGCGATTCGACGGAATTTGATAAATGTCAGCGCGGATTATCAGGCACCGGTTATGATAGTATTGCCTTTGTGGCAGATGCTTATACCTATGTAGATCTTGCCGTGGATTACGGACAGGAATATGCCTATCGCGTTGTAGCAGAATTTGGAGAGCGCAGCGATATTGCGCCCGATTTTGTGTATAATCAGGTAGCAGGCGCACCATCTGATGCAGTTTGCGCTGAATTAAAACGCGATATCCCTATTATCAATCATGTGAGCGTGCGCACCACCAGCACCACAAATGGCAGTATGTATATTCAATGGTATAAACCATTGGGCACAGATCTGGATACCACCATTTTTACCGGACCTTATAAATATGAGTTGGTGCGCTATGAGGGATTTACTGCTACCGGTGCCGAAACATTAGTTACCACCATTACGGCCGATAATTTCTTTGAATTAACAGATACCACCTTTATAGATACCATGCTCAATACGCTTGGCACAGCGTATACCTATCGCATCAAATTCTTTTTTACAGACCTAGGTGTGTTTGAAATTCTCGGACTCACCAATCCTGCCTCCAGTGTGTATCTTAGTATCGCTCCCGGAGATAACAAACTGAATCTCTCCTGGGATTTTGAGGTGCCCTGGTTGAACTTTGCTTATAATGTATACAAAGAAACTTCACCAGGTTCTGGCGTGTTCACCCTATTGGTGAATACAACAGAAACGAATTATCTCGACGACAGCCTGGCCAATGGAACCACTTACTGTTACTATGTTACCTCTTACGGCAGATATACCATTGAGTCTTTACCGGATACATTGATCAATGATTCTGAACGTCAATGCGGCGTGCCAATAGATGTGGAACCACCATGCCCGCCTGCATTAACGGTGTATAATATTTGTGAAGAAGATGGCACCATCGTGGTGGATGAAAGCGACCTGAAGAACGAACTCAACTGGACGAATCCAAATCATTCCTGTGCGGATGATGTGGTGCAATTCAACATTTATTATGGCGCACAACAAGGCGATCAACTGGTATTGCTGGCCAGCATCACAGATGCAAATGATACCAGCTTCGTACACAGCGATCTGTTGTCGCTGGCGGGTTGTTATGCAGTCACCGCTATTGATTCATTCGGCAATGAAAGCGTACTCAGCAATATCGTGTGCGTAGATAACTGTTCCGATTACAATCTCCCAAATACCTTCACACCGAACGGTGATGGCTTCAACGACCTCTTCACACCCATTCTGCCTTATCGCTTCATCGACAGGGTGGATATGAAAATATTCGATTCATGGGGCAATCTCGTATTTACTACCACCGATCCAATGCTCAACTGGGATGGCGTGGATGCTTCCACCGGTAAAGACGCAGCTGAAGGTGTCTACTACTACACCTGCACCGTTTACGAGATCACCGTCTCCGGCGTCCAACCTTTCCTCGAACCGAAAAAAGGATATATTCATTTGTATCGGGAGAGTAAGGTGGAATGAGCTGGGGATGAGAAAGGAAAGAGGAGGGTAGGAGAAAGGAAGTTTTGAAGAATATTTACCACTCACCTCCCGATAGTTATCGACACACGATTCACGACTCACGGTTGACGATTCACGACTCTACATGAATTCTTCCTTAACTTTGCTCCATGTTCACCGGAATCATTGAATCTTTAGGGGAAATAGTTGAATTACGCAATGAAGGCAGCAATCTGCATTTAAGCATCCGCTCGGCGATCAGCAGTGCATTGAAGATCGATCAGAGTGTGAGTCACAATGGGGTATGTCTTACAGTGGTGGACGTGGATGGTGATACACATACGGTTACGGCAGTGGATGAAACTTTGCAACGTTCCAACCTTGGGGCGATCGCAGTTGGCGATCTAGTTAATCTCGAACGTTGTGTGTTGATGAATGGTCGTTTGGATGGACATATTGTGCAAGGTCACGTGGATACTACTGCTAAGTTATCTGCCTGTGTAGAACAGCAGGGGAGTTGGTTACTTATGTTTTCGATTGATGCACAATTTGGTAAATACATCGTGGAAAAAGGCAGTATTTCCATTAATGGGATAAGTCTTACCGTGTTTAATGTAAACGCAACCGGTTTTCAGGTGGCCATCATACCTTATACCTGGCAACATACGAACCTCTGCAAACTGCAGATCGGGAATTCAGTAAATATCGAATTTGATATCATCGGCAAGTACGTAGAAAAAATGCTCAAAGCATAAAAAATCCAAGCATACATTCTCCGTGCCCTCTGTGTCTTCTCCGTGCCCTTTGTGTCCTTGTATTTATGTCACTGTATGTTAGAAATGCAAAGGAACACGGAGCCTGCGGCCGCTGATTTGGCGGATGTACGCTGATT
>JAYRVB010000121.1:0-3648 GCA_041918775.1 Chitinophagales bacterium | reverse complement strand
TATTGCAATTTCGCCCCATCATCAAATAGCTGGATATCGTAGTTTAAATCAAAATCGATCCTTGGCAATATCATACTGCTAAAGTCGAAGCATGGGGAGATCACATAAGATTGTTCATTCAGGTTATAGTTGCCGTCCAGGTCGGTTGTCCATGAAAAATCACTTGCAGGAGTTGGTGGTGGTGGGCCGAAAATCTCGGCGCCATCCGGATCACCGCGTTCCCAGGAGGATAAAATGCCTCCCGGCTGCCAAAACCCTGATAAGGTTTCAAAACCCTGGGTATATGGGTAGGTAGTGATAAGTGGAAGGGAAACAAAGCTATAGTAAGAGGTATCATCAGAAGGCACTGCATCCACACCATAGATGGTGTAGGCTGAAACAGTATAATCGCCATCAGTTGTATAGTTGGCCAGGGTAGTGAACGTAAAATTCGTACTTCCACCTGCAGGAATCACTGGACCGGTGTATGACTGCGTTACTGCCGGCAAAAGTCCTAAAACCGGATCAGTTACACGATAAGCTACCTGGAAAGACCCGGAAGGTGCTGTTCCGTAGTTGGTGATGGTCACTGATACAGGTGTAACACCCAATCCGCAGGTATTGTCTAACTCGGCGATAGCGCTCACACCCAGGTCAAAGGAAATATCCGTAGCTACGTCGATGGTATAGTCTTCAGTTTCGCCATAGTTATATATACCACCGATTGCGCAAGGGTCGATCAGGCCGGGAGGGAAGTACACGCACATCACACGCATGCGTGTTTCACCGGGAAGTGCCGTAAACGGCGTGGTAAATGAAATGTTACCCACAGCGGCAGGTCCAAGGATCAGGTCGGCCGGGTTCAGGCGCTCATCTGAGGTAAATACCTCATCCTGGTTCCAGTCGATCCAGGCGGCATAATATTCAGTATAGGAGGGATTGTTATGTAAGGTGAGTGTGTAGGTAGAGCCGGGTAATACGGTAGCGGACAAAGCGGTAAAATCGTTGTATTCCGTGCCAGCACCTGAAAAGTTTGAGATCTCCTCTAGTTCCACACCGTTGATATAGTCGGTGGTTCCTGGACCAACGGCGAAGTTTGGGATACAATAGGCTGCATAAGTTACATGAGTAAAGCTTAATAACACACCTAAAACAACTGCAAAACGCAGGCTCGAAACTGTGACATTCATGGTTATACTATTTGTGTAATGAAGAATAAAAAGGTAAAATTAACGGTTAGCCCTCGGTTTACAAAATATCAAATAATGTGAAACGCACACGGGAGTCTGCGGGCGTTTGGTGATAACTGTATATCTTTAAGCGCTCCAAAGGATAGAATTTCTGCATGCGCCCTTCTGTATTGATCATAGATGATGACCCAACGTTTTGTCTGATGCTGAAAAGCTTTCTGACCAAGAAGGACTTTGCGGCTGAAACAGCATTTTCAGGGTCAGAGGCGATAAATCAGGTATCTAAGCACAATTTTGATGTGGTGCTGAGCGATTTTCGCCTGCCCGACACGGATGGACTTGCTTTACTGGAGGAGATACGTGAGCTGAAGCCGGGTACTCCGGTCATCATTATGACCTCCTACGCAGACATTCGCATTGCCGTAAAAGCCATGAAGATCGGTGCTTATGAGTATGTGACCAAACCGGTAAACCCCGACGAGATCCTGCTCATCCTTAAAAATGCGCTGAATCGCGACAAGGAAAAGGATGCCATGCCGGCACCAACACCGGTAAAAACAACCGCAACACCACCCAACACGAAGAAACAGGCACCAAAAGGAGGCCTGGAATATGTGGCTGGCGATAGTGCCGTGGCTAAACGCATCATGGAATATATTGATGTGGTGGCACCAACCAATTTATCGGTGATCATTCACGGGGAAAGTGGAACCGGAAAGGAATATGTGGCTAAAATGATCCATCAAAAGAGTCAACGCGCACATAAACCTTTTGTAAGTATCGATTGCGGTGCATTGAGTCGCGAGTTGGCTGCGAGTGAATTATTCGGACATATCAAAGGTTCATTTACCGGCGCCATAGCAGATAAAACAGGACAGTTCGTGTTTGCTGAGGGCGGTACCTTGTTTTTGGATGAGATCGGTAATCTGACCTACGAGATACAGATCCAATTATTACGCGCCATCCAGGAGCGTCGAATTCGCAAGATCGGTAGCAATCAGGATGTAGAAGTTGACGTGCGCATCATTGTTGCAACGAATGAAGATCTTCAGGATGCCGTAAAAAAAGGCAATTTCCGGGAAGATCTGTATCACCGTCTGAATGAATTCAAGATCATCGTTCCATCGCTTCGCGACAGGGATGAGGATATTCATATTTTCGCCCAGCATTTTCTTGAACTGGCAAATACCGAATTGAATAAGGAAGTAGCGGGATTTGATGATGAGGTAACACAGATATTCAACCGCTATAGCTGGCCAGGTAACCTGCGCGAGTTGCGCAACGTTGTGCGCAGGGCAGTGCTGCTCACCTCAGGTACACATGTGCGCAAAGAAACCCTGCCACATGAGATCATCTTTGAGAAACGCGAGGATCGTCCAAAAACACAGTCGATGGTGCAGTCACCTGCTGAACAACCTTCTGACTTAAAATCGCTCGCAGAAAAAACCGAGAAGGAAATGATCCTGAACACCCTGATCAAGGTGAATTACAACAAAAGCAAAGCGGCAAATCTGCTGAAGATCGATCGCAAAACCTTGTACAATAAAATGAAATTGTATAAGATATTGAATACTGACGACGAGGAGCAATAAATCTGTTCAGGCTCTTACGGCTATTTCTTTATCCAGTGCTGCAAATATTTCTTCACTTTGTGCAACGATCATCTGTGACCGTGTTTTGAGTTCTTCCGGTGTGATCTCCTGTATACTTTCCAATTCGCGCAACACAGGAACCAATTGATGCACACCAAAGTGGTTGTATGCAGGCAACATTTTGTGCGCAATGTTCCGCACGCGATCCAGATCATGTTGGTTAGTGGCTTCCTGTAACACACCTATATTTGCCCTGTTGCTTTCAATGAAAGAAGTAATAATAGCGGCCAGAACCTGATCATCATTATCGGCAAACCGCATCACTTCTTCCAAACTATATATCTCGTTATGTATAGTGGGTGTTTCGTGATGCGTATTTTCCATTTCTTCTTGGTTTCCGATCACAATTGGTGCATATTTTGCGATCATGGAAAGAAGTGCAGACTCTTTATATGGTTTCAATAAAATATCATTGAATCCCGCTTTGCGAATACGCTCGATATCATTTTGCATGACATTCGCTGTAAGTGCGATCAATGGCACCTGCAGATATATCTCGCGAATGCGATTTGCTAACATATATCCATCCACTTCCGGCATGTGCAGGTCGGCCAGAACAATGTCGAAACTGCGTGCTTCAATCAGGGCAATGGCTTCTCTACCATTTGCCGCTGTAGTACTATTTGCACCAAACTTGGATAAGATCACTTCGGCCAATAATAAATTGTAAGGCTCATCATCCACAAGCAGAATTTCCAATCCATGCAGATCGGTATATACACGTTTTTCCGTTGCCACCGTAAGTAATTCTTCCTGTGTTGCTGCTTTCAATGGCAGTTGCACAACAAACTCAGTGCCTTCACCTAATACACTTGTTACAGTAATGT
>JAYRVB010000120.1:0-5598 GCA_041918775.1 Chitinophagales bacterium | reverse complement strand
TAATGGCGATGCCGATGTCTTCCAATTTATCTTTCAGATACACGGCAATATCCTGATATTGCTCAGTAGTATGCAAAACAATTTCCGGCAGGCCTACACCCTGCTCAAAACCGGCCTGCTTTAATAAGGCCATGGCCGAATCCGGATGATAATCATACCCGTAATACACCTCAGCATCACCAAGTAAAGCCGGTGGTACTATGCCGGCAGTAGCTGCCTCGCCGCGATTATTCTTCAAAAACAACAACATCTCCCTCCTGTCAAATGCATAGTTGATGGCTTTGCGCACTTCCGGCATCGATAATGGACTTTGGGCGACCAAAGCATTGCCGGTATCCATCAAAATGGAAAAATATTCGACATTCAAATACGGACCTTTGATCAGCTGTATCTTGTCCTGATATTTTTGTTGCAGGAGTCCATCTTTTGTGAGGATATCGTCTTTAAGAGCAGCATCCACATCGCTCACAAAATCCAGCTCACCGCTGAGGAATTTTAGAAACTCCGTTGATTTATTCGTTATAAAGTGAATATTCACCGCATCCAGATAAGGTAAGGCGTGCCCAAAAGCATCCCGCTCAAAATAATGTTCAAACCGATGCAGAATGATCAATTCTCCTTCATCCCACTGCACAAAGGTGAATGGCCCTGTACCGACCGGGTGACTTCTGAAATCCACCCCATACCTATCAATAGCTTCATGCGGAACGATCGAACAATAAGGTATGCTAAGTCGCTGCAGAAAAGGGGCAAATGGTTTTTGTAATTTGATGCACACCACGCTGTCGTTTTCAGCAACAAAAGGTTCAACCGAATCCACTATATGATTGAACACCCAGTTACCTCGCGCAGCTACTTTAGGATCGATCAGTCGATTAAATGAATACACCACATCCTGTGCATTCACCTTTCTGCCTTTGCCATTGGGGAAACAGGCGTCATCGTGAAAATACACATCATCACGCAGATAAAAAGTATAAGTAAGCCTGTCTGTACTCAGCGACCAATTGGCTGCTATACAGGGCATCACCTGTAATTGCGCATCCAATTGCACCAGTCCATTATACAATAAATTAACCGACCAGGTATTGGGTTGATCGCTCGCAAAAGCCGGGTCGAGTGAGCTGACCGGACTGGAAAGATTCAAATGAAAGATCGACTTATCCTGCGCAATATGCTTTCCGGAACACCCGGCCAGCAATACATAGATGGATACGAACAGAAATATGGAATACCGGCCTTGCATTGCAGGACAATATTATCAAATTCCCGAAACAATCATTTCGCAAACAACTGACCTGATTGTGGGTAATGCAAAAAGAAAAGAGGAGCAGCACAAAATGTGCGTACTCCTCTATGCATGATGACATTTTACAGTATTACTGCACCAAAATATCTTTTGTGTAATATTTGTCGCCCGCCTGTACTTTTACCACTGCATTTCCTTTGAAACCAGCCGGTAATTTCACCTGCTGAACAACCCCCATATCTGCCACTGCACCATTTTGCTCCAATAGCAATTTACCACTGATATCGTATACACGTATGGTTACCTGCTCTACGTGTACATGGTCCATTACCACCTGGAAAGTACCATCACTTGGATTTGGATATACCCCTAACATAGGTTCATGCATATCATGTCCTTCCATGGTTTTTTGATCCGGTCCTTCATCAGTAAAGGCCATGGTAGTAAAAGTTTGAATACTTGAAAAGGCACTGGAAGTTAAACCACAAATGGCTTTTACTTTATACTGGTAAGTTGTGGAAGGAGAAAGGCCAGTGAGTTTTTTACTCAGGCTGGTCGTATTTGCTTTCGACCAGGTTGCCACACCTGAAACACGATAATAGATCTGATACTTTGTAGCCCCGGCCACAGTATTCCATTTGATCTTTGCAGAGTTTGAGGTGATATTGATGGCTGTAACACCTGTTGGTGTATTACACACAGGTGGTGCGCATGTAGCGGTGATGGTGCCGGACATTCCGATACCTCCCGCACCTCCATGAAATTCGCAGTAGTAGGGATATGTACCTGCTGCTGCAATAACAACATCAAAAGTGGGTGAGGCTGCACTCAGGGTAAAGGTGGTCCAAAGATCTGTTTCAGATGAAGTGGGATGTGTTCCCTCTATCCATTGAAACCTTACGGTATCACCACAATTTACCGCCAGGTCACTTGGTGTATACATGAAGTTTGATATCTGAATGATATGCACGGTTGCCTGCGACAATTGCATCAGGAAGAACAATGCCACGATACTTAAATAGATCTTTCTCATATTTTGGGTTTTGCCTATGAAGATACCTTTACCTTCAAGCATTTCTATGTATCAACTGTTAATCTTTTCAGGAAACCGTGCGAGTAAATCACATTTGCTTACCTAGGACTGTTTGATATCCGGCAGAAAAGCACAGGCATAAAAAAACCCGCCTAAGCGGGTGGTAGTGACCTCGACAGGATTCAAACCTGTAACCTTCTGATCCGTAGTCAGATGCTCTATTCAGTTGAGCTACGAGGCCATCTTTTCAGGCTTTTATGCAGCAAAAACCGCTCCAAGCCCTTAATAGAGAGTGCAAAGGTACAACACTGTACACATATTTCAAAAAAACAGATGCAACTTGCTGACAATCAGGAGCATACACCGCCTGACATATCTGCTGTTCCTGTTTATTTATCTTCCTTTTTTCCCTGGCCTTTTCCGAGTGCATCGCGCATATCGGTATCAGCCTGAAGATTTTTCATGCGATAATAATCCATGATGCCGAGGTTACCGGTGCGGAATGATTCAGCAATAGCTTTTGGGATCTCAGCTTCCGCCTCGATCACTTTTGCACGAGCTTCCTGTGCCTTTGCTTTCATTTCCTGCTCTGCGGCAACGGCCATGGCACGGCGTTCTTCGGCTTTGGCCTGGGCAATGTTTTTATCGGCATTAGCCTGATCCATTTGTAATTCGGCACCAACGTTCTTTCCGATGTCGATATCTGCAATATCAATGGAAAGGATCTCGAAGGCTGTTCCACTGTCTAATCCTTTGGCAAGTACTGTTTTAGAGATGGTATCCGGGTTTTCCAATACCGCATTGTGGTTTTCGCTGGAACCGATTGTTGTAACGATACCCTCGCCCACACGCGCAAGGATCGTCTCCTCACCGGCGCCACCTACCAGCTTCTGTATGTTGGCACGAACGGTTACACGCACCTTTGCGACCAACTGAATACCGTTTTTCGCCACTGCAGTCACCGGAGGTGATTCGATCACTTTCGGTTGCACACTCATCTGCACCGCTTCAAACACATCGCGACCGGCAAGGTCGATGGCCGTGGCAGATTTGAAATCGAGGGGAATATTTGCCTTATCTGCACTCACCAGTGCATTCACCACGCGTTTGATATTGCCACCTGCAAGGTAATGCGCCTCCAGTTGGTCTCTAGTAAGGGGAATACCTGCTTTGTGGGCTGTTACCATATTGTCGACGATAGCCCGGGGGTCTACCCTTCTCCAACGCATCAACACCATTTGCAAGAGGCTTACCCGCACACCGGCGAGGATAGCAGAAAGCCATAAACCGACCAATCGCATAAAAATGAGCACGAAGGCCAGCACGGCAATGGCCACAACAATGACCAAAATGAGTACAATTTGATTATCCATAGCTACGAATTTAGTCTATTTGTTTGACATATATTTTATTGTGATCGATACGTACGATCTGCACCGACTTATCCTTGTCGATGAATTCACCGATGCTATACACGGTGATCCGATCATCTCCCTGAAAAATGGCTTTCCCTTCAGGACGCAAATTCGTGTAGGAGATTCCGCGATCGCCCACCGCAAAATGCGTGTAGTTTTCTACGTTCACCTTGCCATCGATCTCGGTCTTTAAAGCCCATTTGCGCGATTGTGTGCGTTTGTATCCCCAATACATGATGACACCAAGGGCTACGATAGCCCCTATGAACATCCAGTTTCCGGTGGTTTGGCCGTAGTGGTGATACGACAGGTAAACGCCGATACCACTCACGATAAATCCCAACAAGGAAAAAATGGAAATACCGGGGATAAAGAAGAACTCCACAAAAATAAAGAGTATCCCGACAAGAATAACCGTAATGATCAATAGCAGGCTCATACGGCGAAAGTAGCAAGAAAGCGCGACTTCGCGGGCTATTGCTTAGTGAAAGGGTATGATGGTTACCCAGTAGCTATAGTCCTCATAGACGCCCTGATACTTCTGCGCAGCTTCATCCCATCGCGCATCCATTTCAACTTTCTTCACGACCACCTTGAAGGTGACCTCTTTCGAAAGGTCGTAATTGCTCAGGTCAGGTTCCCATACCATGGTCGGACTACCGTACCCGCCATCAACCTCCAATTGTTCAAGCGGCACGCGTTTGTTGTTGCAATACATCTCAACGCTTGCATCTGAAAAATCTGCACTATTATTCGACAAACTCCATCGATAGGGCACCATGGTTGCCGGAAAATAGTATTGTGCAGGCCAGGAGATATATGCGTTTTCATAGCGTTCACGTATCTCCTCCGACTGCATACTGCCACTACCGCCAAGTGCCCATAAAGCCATAGACCCCGGTGTGGAACCATGCCCGAATACTTTTCGATCGGGATACAGTATCCATCTGCGATGTCCTACCGACTGATTATTCCCGCCATCATCCTCTACCTGACCGATCAACGCCTCTGAACCACCATAGCCTAAGCTCAAATTACTATTGCCTGCACCTGTAGCACCATCTGTGGTCCAGCACAACCAGTCTCTTGGTGGCATGTGCGACAGGTCGCCGTTAGCACGCATCATTAATGCTGCTGCCTGACATTTTTTATTGAGGTCAGCATCAAAGGTGCAGTTATCGGGCACACCGGCCAGTCGACGTACATAATTCAATCGTTCAAGTACTTTTTTATGCACGGAATCCGGCAATGTTCCTGGTGTACAATTTTCTGTAGAGCCGTTCCATATATCGAGGTCGATATAGGTTGCACTATGTATATAGTGATCAATAAAATCCTCTACGAGCCATTGCTTATATAATGACTTGAGCATCGCATCATTGGGGTCTATCTTCATCTGGATGCGCAATTTTTCTGCTGCGCGACTATAATCTTTTTTCTCCAGTAACTGGCTGATCAATCTCGTGCTTTCATCCTTCTGTAATTTTTTCCCCGAGGCGTTCTTTGGAAACATCAAACTCATGGCATACAGATCCACGGTATTTAATTGCACTTGATCCATCTGCAGCAAACCCGCAAATAATTTCTTCTCCGCAGCCTGCAAGGTGCTTTGGTTGATATCCAAACCATTTAAATTGAATAACAAGGCAGCAGCCCAATTATAGTCGCCTTTCGTCAGTGCCTCATCAAAGCGCGCAAATAAAGCAGCTTCCGCCTCTGCGGCTGATTTGTGATACATGCAGGCATATCCCTGCATCCAATAAGTAAGCTTTATGGGTAAACGCGAAACATAGATGCCCGATGAACGCATCTGTACCGCCGTATAAGCCTGCATTTCCTCCAAAAACTGATCCAATACCGTTGTTTCAGCATCGGCACAGGCAAATTGTAATAATCGTTGT
>JAYRVB010000119.1:0-1940 GCA_041918775.1 Chitinophagales bacterium | reverse complement strand
ACTTTCATGCCGGTATTGGAACAGCACCAAATTAGGTGTAATACCACAAGCTGCAAAGCCTTTGAATAAAAGGTTTTGCAGCACTTTTTCCACATGTCTTACGGATTCTAGGAGCTATCGGGATGATGATGCAAGGAGGTAAGGTTGGGGTTTTTGGGGAGATGGTGGGTAGGGGGTGGTAAAAAAAGATCGGTTCTGTGTTTTAGGACAGAACCGATCTTGTTGTTGGTGGGGGCTTAGGGTTGGTTAATAGCCGAAGATCTCTTCCAGGGTGACTTCGCGGAAATCGCCGATGGTGTTGAGGTAGTTCAAATTGAGTTTGGTGCGATCGCCCATTACGATGATGGTATAGTGGCGGTCGCTGATATGGTCGTCGAAAAAGCTTTGGAGGTCTTGTAAGGACATACCGTTCATGTTGAGATATACATCGCGGCGGATATCATAATTCAGGCCTTTGCGCAAAGCGTTCTCGTAGCTCCAATAAATATTCGACCTGACGATACGTTCGCTTTCGATCTGCTTCAATGCTGATTCGCGACTTGCTTCGAATTGTTCAGGCGCCTGTGGCATATTGTTCATGATCTCGAGCATGGCCTCTATCGCAGCCTGCATTTTATCAGCCTGAGTGCTTACCGCTGCACGTACATAATGTGCTTCATTGCTGTTAGCCGGTGTGCCGAAGCTGGCGTATGCTGAATAGGCTAATGCTTTTGTTTCGCGAATCTCCTGAAATACGATACTGCTTAAACCACTACCGAAATATTCATTGAACAATCGTGCAGAAGGCAATAGCGATTTATTGAAATTTTCATCCTTCGACACAAACATCACCTGTGCCTGTGCCATGGGATAATGCACGAACAGCACCTTGTTGGCTTTGGTTTCCTGTTCGGTATATACCATAGGTGCTGGATAATCTTTGAGCGTGGCCGGTGTTTTATGGTAAGTGTTCAATAATTGTTTTACCGCATCTATATCTTTCATTCCGTAATAAAACACCCTGTGCTTGTAACCGGTCAGGTCTTTTACTTTTTGTGTAAGTTCTGAAGGCAGGGTGTTCTTTAATTTGGAAATAGACAGGTCGGCGGTTTGCGGATTGTTAGCCCCATACCTGGCATAGGTAGCCAATGCGCCATTCATGATCATTGACTTATTTGATTTCAGGTCGACACGCTCTTTTTCCAGCCCTTCAATATATTCTTTATACGCTTTATTGTCAGGGGTAACATTGCTCAGCAAATGCTCGAACAATTGAATACCTTTTTCGAGGTTGGCCTCTAAGCCGGAAAGCGACACATACACTCTGTCGAGGGAGGTATTTACGCTGAAGGAAAGGCCGTATTTAAAAAATTCTTTTTGAAGGTCAGCTGCGCTGTATTTATCCGTACCCAGGTAAGGCAGATAATTGATCGCATACGCAAGTGCCTGATCATGGTTTGCGCCCATATCGAAAATGTAATAGAGCTCGAACAGATCATTTTCATTGTTGCGGATATAGTTCAAAGGCACCGTGTTGTTTAGTTCTGTTTTGGTGATACGCTCTTTATAATCGATAAATTCCGGTTGCACCCTTGAAGATGGCAGCTCCATGAAATCTGTCAGGAATTTCGACTGCACATCACGGTTTGCTTCCAGTGGGGTGATGGCAGGTTTATCTACCTTTTTTACGTTTTTATCTTCACCCTGACGCTTATACACAATCGCATAGCTATCACTGCTCAGGTATTCATTGACAAAGTCGACCACCTGTTGTTTGGTGATATTTTCCATCACGTTGTACTTACTGATATAAGTTCCCCAGTCAATGCCACGGATAAACGCATTAACAAATGCATTTGCGCGGCCGCTGTTTGACTCAAAGGATTTTGTGCGGGAGAGTTTGTAATCATTCACCACTGCTTTGATCAGCCAATCATCAAATTCACCTTTGCGCAGTTTTT
>JAYRVB010000118.1:0-4029 GCA_041918775.1 Chitinophagales bacterium | reverse complement strand
CGATAGTGTTTATTGAGATCAACATGTTATTTCGTGCGTACACGAGTGATGAGATAATAGTAGAGGCCCGGAATGAATCTTCTGAAGTATGTCATCAGAATTTCCTTTCCGCCTATGAGTACTTCGCGCTTATTTTTTTCGATGCCTTGGATCATTTTGCGCACACATTTTTCTACCGGCATTCCACCATCCTGTCCGGGGTCCATCACGCCTTGTGCATGGCCGTCGCCGCGCACTGCATGTATGCTGATATTCGTACGAATGAAACCGGGCACCATGATATGGATATAAATAGGATGTTTTGCGATCGTAAGTTCAGCGCGCAGGGCATCGAAGTAACCGATAAGTGCATGTTTGGTTGCACTGTAAGTAGTTCTGTTGGGCACACCGATCTTTCCGGCCACACTGCTCATCAATACAAATCGACCCTCTTTGCGTGCGATCATGCCCGGAAGTACTGCACGTGTGATCGCCACCACGGAAGTGAAATTCACGTGCATGATGCGTGTTTCTGCTTCCGGGATGGTGTTGAGCATGGTGTCGCGCTGACTGATACCACCGCTATGCACCACCATATCCATGCGGCCGAAGATCGCTTCTGCTTCTGCGGCTTTAGCCGGTAGGGTACTGATCTCGAAGAGGTCGAGTGGGAGTATTTCCACCTCGTGGGTCATGGTGCGACATTGTTCGCGCACACGTTCGAGTTCGGTAGCGCGGCGGGCGCTGAGGATGAGCCGGGCTTTTTTTGCTGCCAGCTGATAGGCCATTTCTTCGCCTATGCCGGAGGAGGCGCCGGTGATCCAAACCACTTTACCCGCAAACATGGGCGCAAAGATAGAGAATCCCTATTCGGCTTTTGGATGTTTGAGTAAGGCGAAATAGGTATTGCGGATACGGAGTGGTGAGAACCACCCACTTAAAAACATACCCATGGCCAGGGCATTGGCGATCTGCACCTTCAGCCAGGCGTTGTGGCGATATTTACGCGCAGACACGATGGCTTCATCAGGCAGCAGAGCAAATCTTGCCTGTTTGCGAAGGGTGCGAATGAGGTCGTAGTCTTCCATCACCACAAAATGCGATTTATAACCACCCGCGGCATCAAAAGCCTCTTTGCGCACGAACAGGCCCTGATCGCCACCGCGACAAAACAAAAAAGGCAGTCGGATACAACGTGCCTGCCATTTGAGCAACAGGCTGTCGGAATCGAATCGATAGCGAAAGGAACCTGCCGGAAACCCATTGGTCAGCGCGTTGCGGATACGCATACAATAATGTATAGGCGGTAGGCAATCAGCGTGTAAAAAAAACAGGGTGTCTCCGCCTGCAAATTGCGCGGCATAATTCATTTGCACTGCTCTGCCGCGTTCAGGTGCATTCAGCCACAGGACAGGAAATCGCTGTGCGATGACCGCCGTTTCGTCGGTGCTGCCGCCATCGACCACGATCACTTCTACCTGTGTATCGGCATATGCATAGATATGCTGAAGGGTTTTGCCAATAAAGGCAGCTTCGTTCAGGGTAGGTATGATGATACTGAGCTGCATATCAAAGCCATTTAACCATCACATGATCTTCCTGCGGATCGTTGCCTAGCCGGAAGATGGTTTCTCCGGCAATTTCGAAGCCCAAAGTGGTATAGATGGCCACTGCACGGGTATTCTTCTTCCAAACCCCTAACCAGATCGCCTGCTTGCCGAGGGTTCGTGCAAAGGATTCTGCCTGTTCCATAAGCATCCTGCCATATCCTGCTCCCTGAAAACGGTGATCTACATATAGTCTCGATACCTCCAATCCTGCATTTGCAGGAATATACGTAGTATCGGCCTCGTTCAGTTTTATGTAACCTGCCAGGTCATTGTCAGCATGAAGTAAAAAGTAATGCACCCCCGGCAATGCCATATCCGCGGCCAGGGCTTCCGGGGTGAAGTAGGTGTTGGTATAGAGGGCCATGTCCTCCTCTGTATTGAATTCGGCATAGGTTTTGTGGAAGGTTTCTGTGGCCAGAACCGCGAGGGCAGGCACTTCGTGAGGTTTTGCCGGTGAGATGTGTACGTACATGATTGACGATATGCCGCCCAATTTTAACAATTCATCGGGAAATCTACCCTGTTTGTCGATTCCCTTGAAAAAAAAAGTGGCTAAGCCTGTAACTTTATGACATGTTATACGACTTATGGTTAAATAGCGTTAATTCTTAAGCGCGGTAACATAAAACTGTTAATTTCACATAGCCCAAAACCACGATATGCGTAAACTGGCCCTATTACTCCTCATTTTAAGCATTGGCGGACGCACTGTGTTTGCCGGCGGCCCTGATTGCGATGGTGAAGATCTGCTTCGCAAAGCGCAATTGATCGTGGATGAAACGACCAGGCAGCAGTATTCAGGACAAGAATCAGAACGCAAAGTTTCCATTGCCGGCATATTACCTGAACCTGATGCAAACAATGTGATCATTACTTTCACTGTGGATGAACTGAACCGGATCCATGTATTGGATGTGAAGGGTGGATATGCTTATATCAACCTGTACATTAAGTCTTCGCTGGAAGGCAAGGCCATTAAAACCGAAAGTGCTTTACCGGGCATCAATTATGTGATGGCGATCAAGCTACCTGCTTCGGCCTGATCGATCTACTAGTTTCTAATGTGTTATTTTTGATGCGCTCTGCAGCAGCCTGAACCTGTGTGCCCATGCATCCGGTTTGCCTGATGTGGATCTTATACACAAACAGAGAGGCATCACATGTATTTATCAAAGATCTATTGCAATCGTATTTCCCTGATCGGGCTTTTATGCCTGTTGTCGATCGCAGAATTTTCAGCACAGAACACCGCATGGTCGAGTGCGCGTATTAAACTGGAGATCGATAAATTATCTTCCACAGGAAGTGTATTATATATTGCAGCGCATCCGGATGATGAAAATACACGTCTTATCACCTGGCTCGCGAATGAACAAAAAGTACGCACCGGATATTTATCGCTTACCCGCGGTGATGGTGGTCAGAACCTGGTAGGGGAGGAGCAGGGTGCATACCTTGGCGTGATCCGCACACAGGAATTACTGGCAGCGCGACGCATGGATGGCGGCGAACAATTTTTTACCCGTGCAGTGGATTTCGGTTATAGCAAAACAGCTGCAGAAACATTTACTAAATGGGATCGCGATAGTATTTTAAGTGATGTAGTATGGGTGATCAGAAATTTTAAACCCGATGTCATCATCACCCGATTTCCTGCCGATGAGCGCGCCGGTCATGGTCACCATACAGCCTCTGCCATGCTCGCTGAAGAAGCATTTGCTGCTGCAGCAGACCCAACGAAATTTCCAGAGCAATTGGCTTATGTGTCTACCTGGCAGGCCGAGCGATTATTCTGGAACAACAGTACCTGGTGGGATAAACAATTACCGGAAAAGATCGCTAATGGCGACCCAAACCTGTGTGTTTTCGATACCGGTGGATTTAATGTGTTGCTTGGTAAAAGTTATGGTGAGATCGCCGCAGAAAGCCGCACCAATCATAAGAGTCAGGGCTTTGGCAGTACACCTGTGCGGGGAGAGCAAAAAGAATATGTTGAGTGGAAAAAAGGAACACCATTCACCGGACAGAATATTTTCAGTGATATACCCATGACCTGGTCGCGATTTCCCGGAGGTGAATCTATTGATGCACTAGTGAAGGATATTGCCGGCACTTTTGATTATGCGCATCCGGAAAACAGTATCGACAAATTGCTGGAGCTGCGTGCGCAATTGAAGAGTCTGCCTGCAGCGCCCATCATCACGCAAAGAATTACACAAACAGAACAGATCATTGCCGCATGTCTGGGCTTATATCTGGAGCCGGCTTCCTTAACCGAAAGTGTAGCAGCCGGTGAGTCGCTAACACTGGTGAGCACTGCCATACGTCGCGCACCTTATCCGGTTACACTTGAGCAGATCGAGATCGGTGGGGTTACTTTTAAGGCCGGTGAGATTTTGCCGGTAAATATCAATCAGCTCGATACGCTCACCTACCAGGT